>NZ_QNRT01000006.1 GCF_003315245.1 Arenicella xantha
GTCTTGCATCTGGTTAGAACGGCCTAAAACTCCCAATCCGGCTATTTACGCATCACTTCTAACCGAAACGACTCGGTCGATTTTGCAAGCAAGGTTAGGTACTGGTTTTAGTTTTGCAAACCATTCTTATCATGGGTGTCCTTGTTTGTACCATAGCAGCCTAAAACTCCCAATCCGGCTATTTACGCATCACTTCTAACCGAAACGACTCGGTCGATTTTGCAAGCAAGGTTAGGTACTGGTTTTAGTTTTGCAGACCATTCTTATAATGGGTGTCCTTGTTTGTGTTCCTTTCTTGCGTGTTATCCCTCTATCGGCTTAAAAACCAAGCCACGAAATTTTTCTTTTTCTAGTAACTTCTTCCATTCAACTCCCACTATAAATAATGGAAATTTACTTTTACCGCTAGCGAAGGCAATATCTGTCCTGAAAAAGCCTGGCCCTATTGGTTTCTCAGACAAGAGAAATGTAGGGTGAGCACCGACAATTGACTCAAACCCACCACATAAATCACATTTGTTTACGAATTGAGTTTTTCTCCGTATCGAATCAAATTCCACTATCCTGCTAGGGAACATGTAGTTTAACGAACCGTGAGCCGTTTGAATAATTTTGAACTGCTCATCACTACCTAAATTCGATTTGGCAAATGCTACAAACCTATCCGAAAAAACTCTCCTTAAGTCATCCGTAAAAGATATGTCATACATTTGAGATTTATTTATATTCAGCGATCTTGGCGCATACCCGTAGTCGTTGCATGTACCGCAATTTGAACAAATAATTTCAGCTGCATCTGACTCTCCGAAGAAAAGTCCACCATTGCTACTAGATCCAGAAAAAACGTAACCTATAATCATTTTACTCTACCGGATGTTGCTCAAAGAAGTCTTTAGCTGCATCTTCATATTTCGCTCCTGGTCCATCATAAAAGTCGCAAAGAGCATCAATACATTGATCTCTCGTAAAGTTTTCTTGAATTACTTCCGCGGAATTACCTCTTCGAGGTCTCATATCGTTTCCGAAGTCATCAGTTTTGTCAGATAAAAAGTCGTTCATATCATTATGTAAATTCCTGTGATCTTCCGGATCAAGGTCGGTCAGTTTTTGCTTAGGGTCGCCTCCTAAAAACTTAGGATCTGAATGGTGACCATGATTTCCACTGTCAGGAAATGGCGATAACTCACGAGTCTGCTTGCCAGTGTTTGGGTCAACTGAATAATACCCGCCACTATCGCGCTTAATTATAGCCTGACCGCTGGTATTTACTTCGCCGGTATCGCTGCCTCGACCTCCCCGTGGTCCAGTAACCTCTAACCCACAAGCACAACTATTATGAACCCAAGCTCCCAACTCACCAACAAAGTAAGTATGAAAGCCGTCAACCTCTATATTATAAGTTATCGGGCTCTGGTTCAAACTCTCTAACGACACCACGGTAAGAATTTGACCGTCTAAGCTGTCAATCTGCATACCCGGCTTTAGATCAATTGAATCAACCCAACCTTCTCCAATGACATTAAATGGATGGTTATCAGTGACTTCATAACTCTCAATTTCACCCGACTCAGTTTTAATAGTGAGTGAATAGGTCAAACGGTCGTCGTCAAATACGAACTTAACCGTGACTTCCTTCCACTGCATTTCACCAGTCTCGTCGTTTCTCGACGCAACGAGGTCACCTTCGGCCACTTCAGAGATCGGTTTGAGTCCAGACTTGGTTGCCACCAGTGTTGCACCAGCGAAACAGCAGGGGCAAGTTTGCGCTGAATTACTATTGTTCGGAGTATTCTGATTCGTTCCATTGCTTGGTCCCGGAGGACTTTCTTGGGTAACGTGTTTGTCAGGTTGTGCGTCGGTTCTATTGTTCGATACCGTCTGGTTAACTTTTGTATCATGCGCATCTGGTTTCTTGCGCCAATCGCTGACTTTGTCTACGCCTCTCTCAATTAATCTCCCTGCTCCCTTGCAAACACGAACAACTCCGCAAACAGCTTTAGCACTGCCTTCGACTAACCCTTCCGCTACGCGGTCCTTGCCCCATTGCTCTATCACAACCGCTTGCTTTTCGGCCGCTCTGAACAGGGCATCCGTACCCTCAAAACCCTCATCTAACGCTTCATCATGGCTGGTCAATGAACCGCCGCTGATGAAATCGACAATTACGAACCCGCCTTGGAATAGGCTCAGAGAAATGCCACCCATAATATCGCCGTTGTCGTAAGCATCTCTTGAGGCGTTGGCTAAATCTTCTTCCGACAAGTAACCATGCAAATCGATATAAACTGTCGGATTCCCATAAGCATACAAATACCGATGCAAACTAGGTGGTGTATTGCCCTCCCCTAAATACGTATCCTCATTAATAAACCGCGCCGTATCTGGATCGTAGTACCGCGCCCCAAAGTAAATTAGCCCGGTGTTTTGGTCATGCTCTTGGCCGGTGAAGACTTGTCGATTGGGGCTGCTGCCTTGTTGCGCGGTGATGTGGCCCCACACGTCGGTGCGGTAGCTGACTTGCGTTGCGCCAGAGGTGTTAGTCAGGTTGGCGGTGGTTCTGAGTGCGCTGTAGTGGTAATACTGCTCATCGGTGGCAGTGTTAAGACTGATGAGCCGGTCGGTGTAGCGGTAATGCGCCAGCAGTGCGTTGTTGCCGAGCACGCGTTCTTCTAAAACTGATTTTCCATCGTAAATGTATTCGATGTCGCCACGCTCGCTGTCGAGGTGGCGCACACGCATGCCGATGGCGTTGTAATCGTACAGACCTTGAGATTCCTCCGCGGTTGGCGGCCCGCGGATGGCTTGGCTTAACTGATTGCGACTGTCGTAACGAAAGCTCGTGAACTCAGGGGCAACTTGTGTGTTGTCGGTTTTAGTGAGGGTATTGCCGTTGTTGTCATAGGTGTAATCGATGGATTTGTTATCGGGATCGAGGTTATCAACAATCGTGGTAAGGCGATTATTTTCGTCGTAGCTGGAGGTGCGATCTTTGACCACGGTGGTCGTACCATTGACAATCGTGCGCTCGACCTCGGTTTTGCGGTTGTAGTTGGCGTCAAAGGTGTAATCAAAGGCTTGCACATCGCCACTGTCTTGATCGGTGATGGCGTAGCCGGTCATACGATCCGCGTTGTCGTAATCGTAAACCGTGGTTTGTACTTTGCTAGTAGCAAAGCCATTTTGTGTTTCGGTTTGCGTGACGCGATTGCTGTTGTCGTCGTAGGTGTACATAAAGCTTGAGATCAGCTCGGTCACATTGCCGCTGACTTGACGCTCATTGATGGCTTCAAGCATACGGTCTGCATCATCATATTCATAGCGCGTAATCGTACCATTCGGGTATTCGACACGCGCCTGCTTACTGTCGGCTGTGTAGGTATAGCGACTCTCACCATTGCCAGTGGTGGCGGTAATCAATCTATTCCGGCTGTCGTAAGCATAGGTGGTACTGCCACCGGCAGAGCTTACTTGTTTGCGGTTACCGTTCGGGTCATACGAGTACTCAATAACGTGACCACGTTGTGTATCTTTTGTTTGCCGATCGAGCAGATCAAACTCACGTTCACTAATGTCCGCCACCGAGCTACCATCGCGGTTGTTAATTTTATTCTCTGTGGTTTTGACTGGATTGTTGTTTCCGTCATAATCGGTGATCACACTCTGAAGCTGCATGTACGGGCTTGTTGCCGGTGGGAACGTTGCCGACACTTGGCGATTGATTTTGTCAAAACCATAGGTAAACACACGGCCATTGGGGTCAGTGCGCCGTTCCATGTTGCCTTCAGCGTCATAATTGAAGGTAGTAACAATGTTATTGGGTTGACGATGTTCGGTGCGGCGATCTAGTTCATCGTAAACATACGTCACCAGATTGCCGTTGGCGTCACGATGCGTCAGTTGATTGTCGTTGCCATCGTAAGTGTAGTTCGTGACGTTTCTCTCGCCGTCATAAATTCTCGTTACTCGATTGAGCAAATCAAACTCGAACTCCATATAATTGCCTTCGGGCAACGTTGTCTTGGTCTTATTGTTATTTAGGTCGTAGTCAAACTTAGTGGTTTCGCCTTCATCATTGGTCGACGTTTCCAGACGGTTGGCGAGATCGTAGGTATTGGTGATGGTTTGTCCAGCTTCATCGGTAATGGTGAGTTTATTTCCGACGCCGTCGTAGGTGGTTGTGACTTCAGTGTTATCTGGGTTGGTTACAGTGATCTGCAGATTGCGTCCATTGTATGCGTATTTTGCGCGGTTGCCGTTCGCATCTGTGATGGCGTCAATATTGCCTTCGCGGTCATATTCATTCTTAACAATCCGCACATCAACACCATTACCATCGGGCTTGGTACTTGTAAGCAAGCGATTCAAAGGGTCGTAGGTATTAGTGGTGACCGTACCGCGTTTGTCGGTAATCGTTAGCGCATTGCCTACCGGGTCGTAGGTACTCTCAAGTGTTTGCTCGAGTGCATCAGTCGTCTTAATTAGACGATTTAGTGCGTCGTAATCATACGCAGTGGTATTCCCTCGGCGGTCTTTGACTGAAAGCTTGTTGCCGACACGGTCATAGGTATAGCTGGTTAATTGATCACGGGCATCAGTGACAGTTTCTATTCGATTTAGGTCATCGTAAACATAAGTTGTTGTGAATCCGCGAAAATTTTTAACAGTGAGTACATTACCATTAGGGTCGTAAGTGGTGACCTGTGAGCGTGCTATTGGTGAAAGATGTGCTTCCTCTTCGGTTATCAATCGGTCGAGAGCGTCGTATTCCTTAAGATAGATCGTGCCAACGGCATCATTAGTAGTCAGCAGATTGTTATTAGCATCATAGGTATGCGTGATCGAACCATCAACCGGTGTTGTTTCAGATAGTAAGCGGTTTAGATTGTCGTAGGTATACGCTGTTTCGCTGCCATTCCCATCAACCGATAGCGTTTTATTCCCGTTAGCATCGTACTCATATTTCCACAGAAATCCATCAGCATCCTTGGTCTCTTCCACACGATTCACTTCATCGTAGGTATGTTCGATTACCGAGCCTCGTCGATCGGTAATGCTAGTTTTATTACCATTTCCGTCATATACGACTCTAGTATAAAACCCGCGAGCATCGCGCTCTGAAATCATTCGATTCTGGCGGTCAAAGCCATACTTTGTTACCCGACCTGCTTCATCGGTGTAACTGTCGTTATTACCACGCGCGTCATAGGTCCATTTGGCGACGCCTTCGAGCGCATTGATTTGTTCAACTTTTAGGTAACGCTTGTCATAGTCAAAGGTTGTAACGCGCCCCTCAAAGTCGGTTTGCGTGATTATATTGTTTTCTTTGTCGTAGGAGGTACGAGCTTCATCACCGGCGGGGTTTTCCTCTCGAATTCGGCGATTGCCAGTATCGTATTCATAGCTGGTTTTGAGTTGTCGATAATCGGTACTAGCGACTAGGTTATTCAACAAGTCGTAATCCATGGTCATGGTATCTCCCATCCGGTTACGAGTCGTCCGGAGGCGATACAAAGCATCATAAGTGTGTTTAGTTTCCTGCCCTTTCCAATCCGTCTCAGTAAGCAGGTTGCTTTCATTATCGTAGCTAAATTGCTGAGACCCGCCGCCAAAACTGCGAGTCACATTCTCGACTCGGTCGCGGGAGTCGTAACTGTAGGTAAGCGTTAAACCGAGCTTGTCGGTCTCGGTGATTTTATTACCTTTGTCATCATAGGTGTAGCTGTTTGAAAAACCATCTGGGTGATCAACTCGGGTGACTCGATCTAAGTCGTCATAATCATAAACAGTTGAATGTCCATTTGCGTCTTTCTCCCTGAGTTTGTTGCCGCGCGAGTCATTCGTGTAGGCGTAGTGACTACCGGCTGGGAATGAGATAGATTTAACGTTGCCGTACTGGTCATAGTCATATTCCGTGACACCACCGTTACCAGGATGAAGAGTGGTTCGACGCAGGCCTTGTGATGAATATGTGTGGCGTGTCGTGTTCCCCTCGGCATCTGTGCTATAAGCTAAATTACCGTTATCGTCGTAGCTATTTTCAGTACTGTTGCCATTGCGGTCAGTGCGAATTAGCGGCAGGCTAAACTCTACATTCCAAGTTTGGCTTACCGTGCCAATTGCGTCGGTTTGTTGAGTGACATTACCCTGTTCATCATGGCTGTAGGTAAAAAGGCGACCGAGGGCATCGGTCATTTCGATCATCTGAACATCATCTTCGCCACGGTCAATTGTCCACACCATTTCGGTGCGCTTACCCAGAGGCTCTTCAATAATATTGGGGTTGCCAAACTCATTCAGTGTGTAGAGCGTTGAATTACCATTCAAGTCGGTCACTCGGCGCTGATTACCGTTACCAAATAGATACTCAAATTCTGCTGTGCCTGTCCCACCAGGGTAACCCACATGAGCAACAATATCGGTCGGTTGAGTCCCCTTGGCAAACTCCAGAAGCCCGGCAGGCGCTTGGCTTGCGCTCATGTAACCATATGACGTCGTGTTTCCAACAGCATCGGTAGCACTGGTTAGATTAGGCACCTTGTCTTCAGGAACTTTTAGGTAGGTATAGGCTTCACTAAAGTTCGAACGCTCAAACCCTGTTAAAGCCACTACTGCCGGACGCTGATTACCAGCATCAGGATCACCAGACGCTGCCACTACCGTACTGTATTCAAACTCAAGACGAATATCCGTTTCTGGGCTCTCTACCTGTGTAAGGCGATAGTCCTTGGCATTATCTGAGTAATCGTAGGTGAACTCGAGTGTTCTTGCACTCGCATCGGTAACCTTACTAACGAGCTTGCGCTGATTATAGCTCTCGTACTCGTAATTCATCGCGTTTCCGTTACGATCCACAATAGACTCGACCAAAAACCGCTCATCAATTTCTGACGAAACCTCAGACTGGAAATTATATTGAGTACCGTCCTTAGAAACGTACTGATACCGGCCACCAACAAAGTTTAGAGAACCGTGAAATCCTCGAGACGGCCGCCATCTTCCCTCCCGAAAGATAAACATGCCACCATTACTTACGGTCACAAGTTGTGGGATTTGCACCGGATCTGGAAATTCATCCAACGGAGTAATAACCGGTTGTTCGCCAACTCTAAAGTCCTTAATCCACAATGGAAGATTGTTACCGTATAGACCATCGGCATCACTCTGACTCAAGATCTTAAGGTAAATATTATGGTTATGATTCCAACCAGGCCCCATCGGACTGTCTGCGTTGGTAAGTTGTTGCTCATTGCTATAACTACGAATAAAGTCTAGCTGTGGCCCTACCCCGGAAAGCTTAATGTCCTCACGGCGCAGCGTAAGCGAGCCTCTTTGGATCAATGTATCGTGCTCGATTATCTGCCCTAATACTTCACTGTCGACCCTTTCAGCCAACCGGCCAGTAAACAGTTTTCTAGATTGCTCGCCACTAAATACTCCTTCCTTGTTGACTGCTATGTAATAGGTTTCCTCAGGCTCTATAAATTCATTTAAATCTTCATAAGTAACAATAAAACCATATGCACCTGACGAGAAATCAGATGAGGTGACCAACGAGCCTAACGAACCTAAATTTTCGTCAAGTACATCAATGCTAACCGTGCTTTTCTCCTGAAGATAAAACGGCAGTTTAAGAAAGCTATCGGTAATGTCCTCAATTGAAGCAGTCGATGTTTCGGTCGAGTTAAATGTGGCAATAGAAATAGTTCTCGAAAAAGGCGCATTGCTGGCTTCTTCGAATTGGAACTCCCACAAAGTATTGCCCTCATCATTATTTGTATACAGGCGAATATTGAGAAAGTCTTCTGGCACCAACTGGTCTAATGCATCGAGATTATCAAAAGTGATACTCCCGTTAGCGTTAATTGTGACAAGTTGCTCCGACCCGCCAAGTGACAAAATTAGTTGTTGCTCACCGTCGATGGGGGCAAGTCGATCAGCACTGGCGCTAATTAGAGAATAAAAATGCTCGATCAGATCATCGGTGGAAGCAATCACTGGGTCTGGCGAGCGAATGATGTCGACGACTGCAGGCTGCTCTTCATCATCAATGAACTCACGATTCACTTCGTCTAAAGTAAATTCAAACTGAGTGAATTGATACTCAGGTCTAATCTGCCAAGCATAAGCGGGCAACGGTTTAACCGGCTTATTCTCATACTCTTCGGCTGTATCTATAGTGTAGTCAGATACAATTGCACGATAGTTTCGGTAGTCTATCCAACTTTTTTGTTCGTTCCAAAGCGGTGTCCAGAACGGCGTCAATAGCGCTGGACGACCTTCTAAGTCTGGCGCGTCGCTAAGTAAACTAAAACTTGGACAGCTAGAATCCGATACACACTCTTGATCCTTTGGCTTGCCGATTACATGCACATAAAAATGATCCGTAGCTGAACTTTGCCCGCCAGAACGGATTCTAAGAACCTGCGTGTTTTGACCTGGAGCAATAGGGAATTCAGCCAAATCATCAGCCAAAGCCGCGGCACGAAGTTGATTTTCTCCAACCACTTTGGCTAGTCGTCCGGTCAGGCCATATTGTGCTCCGTCATCCAAGCCTAATTCATCAGGTAACGGGCGACCGGACTCATCTAGCCATTCGGTGAAAATTGTCACTGTCGTGTCGCTATTGAGTGCACCGCCCTCATTGCCAATCGTGTTCTGACGTTCTTCACCTGCGGTTAATCCGGCTTCAACTTCAAACTTACGCTCAGCCCAAACTTTAAGATTCGGCGGCATCAATGTAATTGGTGGCACTTCAACATCAAGCATGCCCGCTGTTAAGCCGTTAGTCGCAGCGCTAGTCAGTTGTACGCGCGCAGTTCCGGTGTAGCCAGTGGCGCGATTAATAGCCACGATCTTGATGAACTCACCTGGACGCGGTTGATCCGACTCGCGTGTTTGAAACGGTTCGGTCAATTGGTATTCGGTCGCCCACTCTTCATAACTTTGACGACGGTCAACACCACCACCAATATTCAAGACAGAGTCGTCGGGTCCTCGCAACATAACGCGATATGCTACCTTGTTGGCATCTTCATTGTATTCTATCGCTGGCCTGTACTCGGCTTCCTCTTGCTTCAGCCCCCGACGCTCCAATATTAATTGCCCAGTGGCTTCACGAAAAAACAGAATATCTGTATTCCGCATGTCTTCTTGACTAATCGACTTCAAAACCCCAATTGCTTCGTTACGCATTTGGTGGTCTGGAATACGCACTAAGTCAGGGAAATCTCTTGAATCATCTTGGGCTCCATCAAAGAACACGCCCTGCCAAGGCCCTCCCTCTTCTGGGTCGAACGGTAACTCAGGGTGCTTGTCAACACATGAAAAACCATCAAGGTAAGCCCCTGGAGTATTATCAACGGCATCTGTGGTTACTCCATCGGATAAAAACGCATCAATTTCCTCCGGCGGTAAGTCACTCACTTCATCGTCATCACGCACTTCCGTGCAAAGCATAATTCGCCCAGTTTGGGCGAAGTCTGATCGTCCATCGCCGTTAAAATCATAGAAAGTCGGCAAGACTCGGTCAGCATCCTCTTCAAAGGCCGTATAAGTAGTTTCGCCAATCTCGACCTCTTCACCGTTTGGGTTGCGTAGAGAAATCAAGCCAGTCACAAACATAATATCGGCATAAAGATTATGTTGTACGACCGGTGTTGCATACCCTACCAGCGTAGCCTGTACACTACTTGCCAACAACGGCGGCACTAACGCTGCGTAGCAATAGGAATAACCCGGCGACCGAAGGTAGTAAGGTATGCTTGGCGAACCAGTGGGTAAGAAATTACGGTAACGCAATTCAGCCCAAACGTCGGTGGTGTACGAAAACCCACCTACAGGACACGGAGGCATCGTAAAGATAAAACTATACTGCCCGTTATCATCCGTTATAGCTGCTCCTCCGCTATAAGCAAACTGATCCACAAACACTCGAGTAAAAGGAACCGGCCCAAAAACTGTGTCTTCTTGCGATACCAAACCGGTAGCGCTAACATCTTGGGGTTCATTTGGGTTTCCGTAGAAACCCACTCGATAGCCAAAGGTCTCGTTTGAAGCATCTAAAATCTGCCCTTCTCGATTGACGATAAGACTTTTGTGACTCTCACTGACCGAGAAATCCTGTGTTAAATCTAACCCGAATGCAATAAGAACGAGGGATTCGTACGCCGATACACCTGATTGTGTTCGATTGGCCTGACTTCTCACGAAGACGCTGTTGATGCCCTCAGGCAGCGGTTGCGGTACGATAGTAGTTAAGTTATCAGCCTTGAGGAACCGACCTTGCTCATACTCTCTACGCGACATCAACTCGGCACCTTTAGCCAATGTCTCGCGATAGTTTTGTTTGAAATCCTCGAGCTGCTGTCGATAAACTCGATACTCGTTAGCTGGGATAATACTCAATTCAGAGGGGGTAGATGTTGGTAAATCGACGACACGAATTTCATTTCCATCACTACCAAACTCAACCAAAATAGGCAGTCCAGTCGCAGGGTCTATCACCAACGAACGAGACATTACACGGCCCACCTTAAAATCGGCATTTGGATTTAGACCTACATATACTGGAGGGCCAATTGCTCGTGCCACATCGGGTAACAATGCATTCACAATTATGGACAGGGCAATGAGCACGCAAACCTGCAAACTTTGGCGCATCTGACAGCGAGTAATCAGTGCAAACAATGGTGAGCTTTTCATTAATATTCTGCGAGTCATAGTTCCGCGCCTAGTCCGTGGTGCTTGAATTTTGCGTTTGCAAAACAGCTTTTAGTTGGGGTAGTGAAAGCTCCCCATTGGCGTACTTAGCAAGGTCATTATTTAGTATGGGCAGCACAACGGCATAGCCCAGATAATCGAGTGAACTCAAATGCAACTTGCCAACGCTAGAGACCTTGAAGTTTTCGATTCGACCAACACCAATTGGTTCTACTACTTGGCCATCGACTGAGTAGCCTAGGAGCACCACATATTCATAAACGTCGGTGTTTATGTAATCGTAGCTACCGCGTAATTTAGGAATTGCGAGCTGCAAACTAGCGTCGCCTTCAAGTTTGATACCTTTTGGCTGAATGCCGAATAACCAATGCGGCAAAGCAAATTGATAAGCGGTTACACCGATATGTTCATACGGTAAAAACTGCGCATGCACAGGACCGCTAGTGCGGTTATTCGGGAACACTGCGCGTGCGTCGCTTAAGTTAATAACGAGGTCACCGCCCAATAGCGTATTAGAGCCACCTGATGTCAAATTATTGAACGGTACTGTGTCATCCAACTCTTGTAAGGTGAAACGCGGTATGGCGTTGATGCGATTACGCTGCAAATTGACTTTGGTGCGAATCGTGCCAAATCGTGTGCTGGCAAAGTCGTCGTTCACCAGCAGCGTGTGGCTACCACCGGGCAGAACTTGCTCTCCGCCCTCTTGATATCCGAAGGTGAAGCCACCATCACCATTGGTAGTTGTGGTGCGGTTGAGTTCAGGTAAACTGACCTTAATTCCACGTAAGGGTTGGCCGAATTGATCTACAACACTGCCGTTAATAAACGTAGGTAGTTCACGAACTTTGAACTTGCTACGTGACACCGACGCTTCTTGGTAGCTCACTTCAACAAATACATCGGCATGGTAGCCATAGTTACGTGATGGGCTGAAGACGACGCCCGCATTTCCAGGAATAGCGTCTACCTGACCTAGAACAGGTTCTCGGTCTCGATTAATATCAGATAAAACATAGCCTTGTGCGCGAATAAAATCTTCGCCCAAAGGATCACCATTAAGATAGCTCTTACCGTTAAGTGTTTCCAGAACCGTGACTACGAGCTGATCTACCTCTATTGCTTGGTTAAAATACACTTCTATCGGAGTATTTGGCTCAATGTATTGCGTATTATTGGCCGGCTCTACACGAAGAACTTCTAGCGGCACATCAGCATTCTTTTTGATCTGTATACGTCGCGTATCACTGGTTACAGGCTCACCTTGAGTATTCCGTAATTCATACACGATCTCCTGAGACTCCAACTCGTCGCTAACACTCAGTTCTGCGCTGGCCAGTGTACCATTTACACTCAAGGCAACAGCGCTGGCGGCACCTAAACTTCTAAGATACGCAACCCCAGTTAAATCATGTAAATCGCCCGCTATGCGGCCAACAACTTGCACCATCGCGACCCCATCTGTAGAAATCAGAACGGTTTCCTCGGGCGGCAACACAGCAGAGATTGATACGGTTGATTCGTTGCGAACTAAGTACTCAAGACTCCGTTGATTGCCGCTACGATCATGCGCCGAGAAACTTACTGGAACCACGTCGTTCCCCGACAACGGCACATTAAATTCAAAGCGGTACTCACCTGGCACCGTCCCCGGCGACAAGCTCACCGACTGATTATTAATCAACAGGCTGCTCAAATTGTTATCCGTAACTGAGCCGCTAAAGCGAACGCTATTGTGATCAACGCTCGTCACCGCTGGGCTGACCTCGAACGCTTGATCAAGCACAATAACCGGAGCTTGTGCATCGAGATAGTAAGTCGCACTGAGCTGTGATGATTTACCTAGACTGTCCTCAGCCACTATCGTCACACTCGTCAATGTTTGACCTGCGGCAAATATTAATTGCCTGTTTAAATTAAAACTTGTCCTTTGTTGATCAGCGGACAATACCGTTTCACCATTTACAGTAACCGTTAATGGTCCTGCTAGACTCTCAATCGAGCTGCCGATATTAAACATTGACACATTCAAGACCGAGCCATCTGTTGGAAATATTTGGCTAATTTTTGGTGGCCCGATTTGATCCACGATCTCAGGTAGGTAGCGTACAGTTATAACTTCCTCATCATCACCTATGGCGCTACTAACGGTCAGCTCGAAACGATTTTGACCGATGTCTAGCGGAACGTCGACAAATTCGAACTCATACACATCGGCTTGACCGGTGGCTGTGGTTACAACCTGAGAGCTGTTGATTTGTACCACAAAATCGTTCTGGTATAAGCGTGTGCGGATAGTGCCACGCAAGGTGAACGAGGCGTCGGTTAATATTGAACCATCAGATGGGCTCACCGATTCAATAACGGGAGCTGTGCTACGCGTTAGCATCAGCACAATTTCAGTCTGGTTACCCGAGTTATCAATCGCGGCGATCGTTAGTTGATTATCACCAAATTCCAAAGGGACTTCGATTTGAAAAACCCCAGTTTGTTGATTGAACTCGCCACTGAAGGCGGTTCCAATAAAACGGCTTGAGGTAACAGAAATGCTCTCGATTCCCGAATACGGCTGGGCTTTATCAGTCGCTGAACCGGTGAGCACAAGCTCTGACAATGAAGTCAGACCAGACGATTGATTCGTTATGTTTAGTTTAGGTTTAACCACATCGGGGTAGTCAGCAGCATTGTGGGGGTCGGTTCCTCGTTCGATCTCAAAGTCATTGGTAAAGCCATCACCATCCAAATCATCGGGGTCAACTGGATTTTCCATTAATAAACTCAAAATCGGAACTAATGCTGGCGCAATGGAACTCTCAGTTGGCTCAATTGGTATCATCCGGATAGATCGAACACTGTTTCCGAAAAGCGAAAAACGAGCAACGTCGCCAGAAACATCGGCGGTCTGCCCCAGATAAAACGGCAGACGAAAGAGTCTAGCTTGGTAGCCATCAGAGACTTTTATCGAGGCTGCCGAAAAGCGCAACGGTACGAACCCTGTGCTGGTTTCAGTACAATACTCGTTACCGCCGAAGTTGGCTTGAGAATACAAACAGACTGACGGAGTCGTGCCCGCTCCGGCCGACTGCCCGAACACGGGCGTCACACTGAAACCCATCACAAATAATGAGAGTGCTTTCAGTATGATGATGCTTAATCTATTCATAATTCGTTCAATCAGATCCGTCTATCGAGCTGGAAAACGTTTAACATCGGCCTGCTGTATAGCTCGATCTGATGCCAACTTAATTGACTGTCTTAATTGCTCAGCCCCCAGCTTCTGACGAATACTCGCTCTTACTTCAGACAATGGTCTGGGTTGCAAAGTTTCTACACTCAATAACCGAAGCAAGTGCGGCCGACCGGCGATAAACACAGCCTCGGACACTTGATTGACCTCCAAGGCGTTAACAGCCTGATCAAGCGCCACATCCAATAAGCCAGGATTGAGGTCTGCTCGCTGATAATTCAAATTAAACGGATCACTCTCTGCATAAGTCAGCCAATCTCCTAGCTCCTTAATATTAGAAAGTTCAAGAAGAAGCTTATTACGCAACGCTTCGTCCGGTCGCTGGTCGGTGCTCAACATTTCGAATATACGTCGCTCACCACCACCGAACTCGTGCGGGTTCTGGTCGTAATAGTCTTGAATGCGACGAGATTCGACCGGCTTAGGCTGTGCGTGCACTAACAGGTATTCCTTCACATAAAGCTCCTGCTTAAACGCCGCAGTACGTAATTCGATATCTTGAATTTTGTCTGCCTCTAAAGATCCCAGCATTGACTGTTGCATCGCCTTAGCAGAAATTAGACTCTCCAAGGCTTTTGATCGAACCGACTGATCAATTTTTGCCATATTTCTATTCGAAAACGCACGTTCCAACATCGCATCTAACTCAGCACTGGTAATCGATTCCCCGTTAACTGTTGCCAATGTACCTTCTTGCACTTTTGTGGAATTTATCACCGCTTGATCTGAGGGCGGAGTATCGCAGGCGCTAAGTAATAAACCCAACGTCGCCACAGTGATTCGAACTACTCTGACCATGGTCATAATTAATTTGCCTGTTTGGACTGATAGCCCGATAATTTCAATAAACGCTCCATTTCGGCACGTTTAGTCTTGTTGCGAAGTTGATAGCGAATATCACCCTTAAGCGTTTCAAGTGCACGAGTCACTTCTTGTGGCGGCTCAGTGATCTTAATGACATGAAACCCAAAGTCAGTTTGAAAGGGTTCAGATAACTCACCAGCTTGCATCCTAAACACTTTCTCTGAGAACCCTGGGGACACAGCACCTTCATTAAGCCAGCCAAGGTCGCCGCCTTTACTCGCTGAGATAGCGTCTTCTGATACTTCTTTTGCGACCACATCAAAGGCTTCTCCAGCAGCAATCCGACTGTGTGCTTCAGCCGCTTTGCTTAGCACAACTTGGCGCTCCGACTCATCCATTCGCGGATTAGTTCGGAATAGAATGTGCGACACTTTCACTTTACGTGATTTATATTGGTTAATATTCTCCGTGTAGTAGTTTTGAATACCTTGCTCGGTAACAGCGGCATCTAGGTATTGCTCAAAATAACGGCTTATTAACAGCTCTTTACGAAACTCTTCGATCTCAGCGTCTAGCACCGCTGTGTCGAGGTCGCCGTTATCATAGATCGCACTCGCTAAAGATGCTCGGCGTTCAAAATCAGCGCGTAGTCGCTCTACTCTGTCGGTATCATCAACTGCCACGCGCTTAGTTTTCAAATACGCTTCAAATTTTTCTTGGTCGTTCGCGAATTCAGGTTGTGAGCAACTAGTGGTCGCCACCACTACAACAGTGGCACATACAGCCAGTCCGGCTTTCAAGTACAATTTCATACATCTCTCATTAATCATTTGTTTTCACTGAAACCTTGGTCTCTTGAACAGGACCTTGTTTCGTTATGTCGTAGACTCTGGCGCTGCCGGAGCTATCAAACCCACCGTTATCGCTGCGTGCAGCACCAATAATGATCGCTCCTGCACTGCTATTGCTAACTGGCCCGATCACGCTAATAGATTTACCAAATTCTGAGTACGGTGTATCACCCTCTCCACGAAAAAGAAGCCGCCAATCATCGCTCGAGTAAATTTCGATAGCTCCTTGATTTTGATCGCCGGAATTCTCTAACCCAACCGCGACATCCAATATTGAGTCTCCATTTAAGTCTACACCACCACTAATTTCACTACCTAAGTGTGAGTTACTTTCGAGGCCAACCAAAGTATGTATTAACAAACTGTCTTCACCTGAGTAAATGTAGATTTTCCCAACGCCATTGAGTACACCGTCGGCTGACGGTGCCCCCACAGCAAAATCATCTATTTCGTCTCCATTCACGTCGCCTACGTTAGCAACCGAGGCACCGAACTCATCACCCTCCACCTCGCCAAGCAAAGTTCCAATAGACGCACCATCAGCACCTGAGTGAATATGTACTGCGCCGGCGCGACGGCCATTGTCTGAGTTACCTGGTGCACCGATAACAATGTCACGTATCTGGTCCTGGTTAATGTCACTAATACTTGCAATCGCGGTACCAAGTCTCTCAGACGCTTGCATTCCATCAATCCGATATTTAATTTCTCTAGATTGACCTGAAACCACAAAGACACTCCCCTCCAAGTAATCGCTAACGTCGGCGTTAGGCGCACCGAGTGCAAAATCGAAATAGCCATCTTCGTCTATATCGCCTAGCGGCTCCATCGAGTCACCCAACCCTTCTGTCAAACTTGTGCTTCTATACTGCTCAAACAACGCACCTGTGTGGCCAGAAAACAGGGCTACGCCCGAGTAACTGCTCACTAAAAAATCATCATAATCATCGCCGTTAACATCCCCAGCTCCACTCACATTTCGTCCAAAATTTGCATACACATCATCACCAAAAAGGCGATGCAATATCGCGCCAGTCGCGCCAGAAACAACAAATGCCCCGCCGGTCTGAATATCGTCATGGCGAAGGCGCTCGGCTCCAATAATTAAGTCCTCAACACCGTCATAATCCACATCACCAGCCCGATCTACCGATGAGCCAAATGATTCGTAAGAACTATGTCCGTTGTAAAAATACACCCACTGATTAAATGTCTCCGCCTCATCACGAGGGTCAATCAATCCATCACCATCAGTATCAGCAATCAATGGATCGGTGACGCCGATATTAGCGAACTCAATACCATCGGTTAATGTGTCATCGTCAGTATCGCTATCATTAAGCGATGTGCCGATTTGGAATTCAATCACATTACTTAGATCATCATCATCAAGATCCAGTCCTGCATCAGCTGCATTCAACGGGTCTAGGCCTAAACTGAGTTCTAGCCCATCTGGCAATTCGTCGAAATCGGTATCGGCGAAAACGGGACTCGTACCATAATCATTCACTTCCGCACCGTCGAGCAGAGAGTCATTATCAGAATCTTCAAGCAATGGGTTACTGCCAATTGAAATCTCAAATAAGTCACCCAACCCATCACTATCGTAATCAGTGTGCTCATCCATATAAATACTCGGATATGGATCCGTCAACGCACCTAGTCCATCGAAATCCCAATCCCCATTGCTCGATACGACACCAACAAACTCCGTCCCATAAGATTCCATACTAATCGCAATATCGCCAAAATTGTCGCCATTAACATCACCAACAGCCGTCGCACTCACCCAGGCAGGAAGACTCCAACCGCTAAACAACTCGCTTCTGTTCAAGTCATAAATCACCGAGCCATCTGCACCAGATACGATTTCAACGCTTCTGATATAGCTACCCTCTCCTCGTACGGCATAAACAAGCAAGGTATCTGCATGAAGATCATTATTTACGTCGCCAGCCGAGGTAGCAAAATATGGAGCGGCTAATTCATAGTACTCATCGTATATCTCCTTAGAAACGAAGCTACTGATTAGCTGCTGACCATCGCCGCCAGAGAAAATCTGAATCGGCACATTAAATCGGCTCTGATCAGGATGTGGTGAAACCAAAATATCTATACTCCCATCGGCATTGACATCACCAGCCTGCGAGACAATAGCACCCATTTGACTATCGTTACCTCCCGATCCGAGCGAACGCATTAGGCTGCCGTCAAGACCAGAATATAGATGTACTCGACTGCGCGTCTCACCCCAGGGGCCTTCCTGATCCGTTACCAAAAAATCATCTATTTGGTCGTCATCTACATCACCAATATAAGCAAATGACTGTCCAAAACTAGACGTATTATGTCCGTTGACAATAGCTGGTGGGCTTGACAAGGTATAAATAAACGCTCCATTCACACCTGAGTATGCATGCAACTCACCTCGCGATGGATTGCCAACGCCAATGTCGATGATATTATCGCCATTCAAATCTCCTATTGCCCCAACTACGCCGCAGGGTTGATCGCATAACTCACTGTCGAGGGAATGACCAGATAATGAAAAGATCAAACGACCAGTTTTACCAGAAATAACATCTGCAAAAAGTTTGAGATTACCATCTTCATAGGTCGTTCTGGCAACCACTACATCACCGCCCCCATCATTATCAATATCACTCAACCCAGCCACAGAGAACGCAAAAGCCTCATCTCCATCACTGGCTAACAGATCGCGCAAGGTTAGCCCCGTCTTACCAGAAACAATTCGAGCACCTCCACCGCTCTCATCATCACGGAAACCGATAATCAAGTCGTCGACCAAATCACCATCAACATCCTTAATACGAGCCAGGCTAGAACCAAATTCGTAATAATCACTGCCATAAGCCGTATCAGACCGCATGCCAGCGGCATCTACATAGTGATACCAGTGATTGTGTGTCTCTTCATCATCATAGTCCCCATCACCATCGGTATCATCACGCAACGGATTAAAACGACGCTCCAATTCTTCACCGTCACTCAAATCATCATCGTCAGTGTAGCGCGACCGTGGATCAGTGCCGTACAGCAATTCATCAAAATCCAAGACTCCGTCGCCATCAAAATCGGTTGTTGAATCTGTAAAATGGTTGGGGATCGGGTCTTCAAAGTTGAGCAAACCATCACCGTCTGGGTCACCACCGATTGAATAGACACGAGCAGTACCACTTCTGTCTCCATTATCCGTGTCTTGGGCATAGACACCAACAAGTATCTCTGCCCTGTCGTCACCTGTTACGTCACCAATGCCGGTGACTGTGAAATTATAAACACGTGAATAATATTCACTTTCCAGTTCAAATAATTGTCGGCCATCAAACCCTGAGAACAACTGCATAGACCCTGCTGACGAACTATTTCTGACTTGGTCCGCCACAACAATTTCATCGAGTTGATCGCCATCTACATCACCAGCACTATCCACGGAAAATCCAAATTTTCCGCTTTCTCGAATTCCTACAAAACGATGTATGAGTCCAAAACCATCACTAGAATAGACATCAACGCGCCCAACTTGAGACATGCCACCTTCATCGCTATAGGGCGCCGATACGATCAAATCTGAACGCCCATCACCGTCAACGTCTTTTGCACCTCGGACAACTTGACCAAACCCACCGCCGAACGCACTAAATTGATGATAAACAGAGAAGTCCTCTCCTGATATCACCCAAGCCGAGCCTTCAACCGATTGATCGAAAACCGGCTCACCAATAACAAAATCGGAAACATTACCATCATCAAAGTCTCCTAACGCGTCGATAGAGTAGCCGAAACGCTGACCACCAGTCAGCTCACGTAATCTTGAACCATCAAGGCCGGAGTAAACGGATACTGTCGATACCGCCGAGGGGTTGTAATTGGTACTCGTGCCGACGTAGTCAGGTGCCCCGACAGCTATATCGCCTCTACCATCCGCATTGACATCACCAATTCCAGCAATAGACCATCCAAAATTTCTACCTTCTCCACTGTTGCCGCCATGAATTGTACGAATAGTGCTTCCATCTGCGCCAGAGACAACGACAACAGCACCCGAATAGACTTCACCCTCATCTAACCTAAGCCCAACAGCAAAATCAGCGATTGTATCGTTGTCGATCAAGCCAACGTCTGCAACGGACAAAACATCATAATCGGAAACAAGCGGCGACTCGATCTCAGCAGGGAACGCCACCTGCAGTAGAGTGGCCCCATCAGCACCGGACACGACTCTAACCGCACCTAACTCTTGCTCACCAGTTTCGCTGCTCTTAGTGTAGATCAGCATGTCATTAACATTGTCTCCATCAACGTCACCCACTGGACTTACAAACTTGCCTAAGCCGTCATTCGGGTTTTGCCCTTTGAAGAAATAATACCAATCATTATCCAAATCATAAGCATCTGAGTGGCCATCACCATCCGTATCAGAATCATTTGGGTTGGTGCGGTGAATATGAACTTCATCACCGTCACTCAAGCCGTCGCCATCTGAATCGCTATTGTGCGGATCAGTGCCCCACCGCGCCTCTTCATCAGCAGATAAGCCGTCGCCATCTGGGTCACCTAAATTGATTGTGTTGGTTGGCTCGCCATTGATCGACAAATATAAGTCTGTCGTCAATAAACTAGGATCACTAATTCTGAACTCAAATCCAAACTTATCGGCATTGCTTATCGCGACCAGATTACCATCTACATAAAGTATCGTATTGTCGAACTCAAGGAATCGACCTTGGACTCTAATATCAAAGAAGCCGTCAGACTCATTAATTGAAACTCCCGTTAGCGTGGCCGGATTGACAGTCGGCAGAAGTTCGACACCTGAATACAAATTAAAGATACCAACATCTGGTACAACAAATCCCGAATAGACTTCCAACAGCTCCGAATACTGCTGATGACGAGGTGAAAATAGAGTTCGAAATGCACGACCATCGGCAGTTAAAAGTAGTTCGGTAAAGCCATCTTCAGTTTCAGAATCGTCTCGAGCATGCTCATACAGCCACACTTCGAGCTCCTCCAACGTTGATCCGGTAGGTTTACTAACAACAATGTCGACAAGACTCTGATCAAAATTTAGTAATTTAGGTAACACTTCTGTTAACAAAGACGCATCCTCTAGAACTTCAATCGCACCAGAGCGACCATTCGAGTTGCCCTCCCTTGAGACACGCTTATAGTCGTCGTAGAAATCGTAGTTGTCTTCAGACCCTGGACTTGATTTGAACAGAGAAAACAAATCACCATAAACATCGAAAGTGCCGTCTGCGTATGGATTCGCAAGGTAAATCGCATTAATCACAATGCCTGCGGTTTGAGCATCTCGAATTGACGTAAAACCTTCTTCAGATAACGATGAAGGCACAGGAACAATACCCGCTAGCGCTTCAGAAACAATTGAATTTGCAACTTGCTTAAAGAAACCTTGCGCTGGTGGTTCGGATACCAGTGCTGGAATATCTTGTGGGTTTTCATACAGAACCGGAGCCGACGTGCTAAGTATCAACACCATCGGAGTTGCGCTAGCGCGCGATCCTTCGCCGGACAATACCGATTGCGCGACTTCCACGCGTTGATTGTAGTTGACCAGTATAGGGTTGTCGTTGATGTCAATTCCGGCTATAGCCGCTGCAATTAACGAACGGTCATTTGTTAAGGTTTGGATAACCGTTGTTTCATCAGATGAAACAGTAATAGCTACACGGGTAGTGGCTAGATTCAAGCCATCGACAAATGACAAGACGGCCGATTTTTGAGCTTCAAGTATCGTGACGAAATCACATATTTCGGGATCCGGTACTTCTGAATCACACTCGGGCGGAAACCCATTCACATAGGCATCAGCATCGAACGAGTTATCGATCATGATGACAAGGTCAGTTGGTAGGAATGAGTAAACCGCACCATCAACCGGCGTTACCAATGCGTACTCATCCGGTAACTCGATCACCACGGTATTGTCAACCGTGACTGGAACTGACTGGCTTAACAGCGGATTCTCAATAAATTCAACGCTCACGCTAGCGCTGCCTTCATCAATAAAGGCTAACCCACCGGTAAAGTCAGTGGTCACAACGCTTAAATCATCGCTAGCATATTCTACTAACTCAAACAGCGATTGAATTTGAACCGTTTCGATACGGCCCTGTGCTTCAAAAGTAGCAGTTACGGTTAATTGTGCAAGATCATCATTCTCACCCATCGTATGGCTAATCGCACTTGGTTCAACAGCGATCCCCGTCACAAAAAACGGGTCAACGTTACGATCACTTGGATCGTACGCCAAAGAGCCAGATACGACCTCTATAAAGTCAGAAACACCGTCATTATCGGTATCACCGAGCAGTGGGTCGGAATCATGTAGCCTGAGCTCATCAAAGTCATTGAGGCCATCCCCATCGGAGTCTGCATTATCTAATTCAGTGCCTTGCGCTACTTCTTCGATGTTTGATAAACCATCGCCGTCTAAATCCTCTTGCCCATCAGAAAGCCCATCACCATCCGAGTCATCATTGTTCGGGTGGTAAATATCCGAGCCGAATTCATAAGCGTTGCTCAAGCCATCACCATCGAAATCGCCGTCGGCTTGTAGCACCTGCAACCATAGAGAATTGCCTACTGTCACTGCCGCACCACTGCTCGACAGAGCGTCGATGGTGACCGCTAATGTTTGACCGTCAGTTAAGCCTTGCCCAGTATGAGTCGGTAGCTCAATCACATTATCAACGCTCGTAATCGACTGCTGCTGAACATCAGTGTACGCCAGCGGATCAACAGATTCGATACGACTAACCGATAACTGCCCGCTTATAGGATCAGCAATAGCTGCAGCTAATTCAATATTGATCGCGGTCGTAGTGCCCTCCAAGACGACCAGTGTTTGCGGAATCTCAATCCTGGCGTCGTACATGCACTGATCAATTTCTTGGCCGAGCAAATCATCATTAGCCGCTGCACCGGTCCAAACCGATGAAGCACTAGATATTTGATAACACTGTCCTAGCTCAAACGGCATCTCTGGTGTGAGAGTCGCGATTGTAGATGTTTCATCAACATAGACAGTTTCGCCGGCTACTTCTATATCCGCTAGCCGCACCTGAACTGCATCGATAGCTTGGTCGACGTTGTTTTCGATAAGCTCGGAGTACACCATTTCCAATGGTGTGATAGTACTGTTAATAGCTTTGACAAATGATTGACTAATTATCGCTGGCTTACGTTTTTCAAACTCAATCTCAAGGTCCGCAAGTGTTGTCAATGAAGCCGGAACATCGCTTCCAGAGAAGCTATCGATTGACACAACAACTGACTCTACCTCCTGATCAGTCACTGTAAACTGCCCTACACCACGATTAACTGAAACGGACTGATCACTCAAAGTAGCGCTGCCGGTCACTGACACGTCGATAGCTAAATTGGCATCAATCGACCCGTTCTCATCGGAGAAGGTTTCTACATGATTGTAAAATTGATCCAAAATAGTTGCGACCATCGTCACTGTTTCGCCAGCTTCAAGGCGTTCCGGCTCGCCGAATGGATGGTTATCTCGCACGCTCTGTTCTAGTCGAACTTGGAAAGCGACATTCGCAAGCACGTCAATCGTTAATATGCTCGATGGCTCAAAGTCTCCCGAGATATTTTCGGTTGCCGTTTGAACTGACCCTGTGGCTGTTAGAGAAGCCGCATACATTCCAGCCGTCTGACTCACCGTCAATGGCACCTGTGCGTGTCCATTTTGCAAGGTCAACACAACTTGTTCGCCAACCGGTTCGAGAGCAGTAACCGCAGCATGGTTCGCAAACCCAAAATGAAAACCACCATGTGGGACCGCAACCGTTAAT
This sequence comes from Arenicella xantha, assembly GCF_003315245.1. Taxonomy (NCBI): domain Bacteria; kingdom Pseudomonadati; phylum Pseudomonadota; class Gammaproteobacteria; order Arenicellales; family Arenicellaceae; genus Arenicella; species Arenicella xantha. Next base: position 23,478 of record NZ_QNRT01000006.1, read on the forward strand.
TGAGTAATCGAGTCGTCAACTACCAAATTACCGCCACGGTCTCGTGCTGTCGCGCTAAGAACAAGTTGTTCATGCGCTCTAACAGGAGCCGAAGTTTGTATTTCAATTAGAACGGTTTCACCGGTGTCGATTCGAATGCGGCGCTCAGTTGATACGTGCGCGCGTGTAACTAAGGCTGCTCGCAACGTATACAAACCTTGTAGCTGGTTCGCATTGACGACAATCGATGCTAAACCGTGAATATCGGAACTTGTTTGACCTAATTCAATGGTCTGCCCCGCCAAGGCACTCGAAACCGGAACCAACTGCCAGCGTATAGACTGATTTGGAACTCGACGGTTTGCATTGTCGAGCACCTCAACTTGATAAACCGGAGTCGCATCTACTGTGAAAGCAATTGGATTAAACATCGGTTGATCAGGTGCTTTAAAGAAACGTAGTTCGTTTGGCACCCTGGTTAACGCAACCGTTTTCGTCTCAGTTTGACCTGACTGTCCAAGGTGATCGATAAGCCGAACCTGAAACTGGTAGTCGTCGTTGGGAATGTCATCATTTGGTAGAATGAAGCTTAGATTAGCCGATCCAAACGGACTATCAACATTGGAAGATGCAACGGTTTTGCCATTAGTTGGTGATATTTCAACCACTTCTATACGTATCGGATCATCTCCTTGGTTTGCTCCAGCTAAGCCCGCGGCCCGAACAACTAGTGGGTTGCCATAAAAGTCATTGGCATTGAAATCAAGGACTAACTGACTCGTAGCCGGTGCTAAATCAGGCTCAATAGATACCTGAATTTCGTCGCTAGCAAGTTGCCCGAGATCATCAATTACCCTAACCGTAAGCGTTTGATCGGTCGCCATACCAAGTCGATCAGCACGCTGGTCTCTAACCCAAGTATTAACCGGCAAGCTGACAGGTCCGCTCGAACTAGGCGGCAATGCTACGGCGGTAGTAACACCATTCCAAACTACTTCAGCGTGCTCAATAGCTACTTGATCTTGAGCATTGAATAACACGTTGAAGCGACCACGTTCGAGCACTGGCGTATTGTTCACCTGCAAACCGGAAATTGTTGGTTTAGTGTCCTCTATAATATTGTATGTGTTTTCGATTTCGAACTCTAAGCCAGCCTTATCCGTAACCGTGAGTTTATATTTCAATACCTGATCTCGCTGCGCCGTAGTCTCCACAAAATGGATGGGGCCATCTTCAAACACAGCAGCGACAATCACGTCATTGCGTTCTAGAATCGCCGATTCGACACCACTACCTGAGTCGCTTACGACACTACTAATCACAAAATCATGACGCTCAACAATTCGATTTCCAGAGAGCAGCGGACCATCAATTGAAAATGGGCTTGCCGTTGGCAACTCGGCATCGGCCTCTCGAATAAACGGGACTACTTGAGAGGATGTTGTGTTACCAAATACGTCGACTGCACGAACTTGTAGGTAGCGCGGTGCACTGTCTGGCTCATCGGCTGGGTAGTCACGATAGATCACGTACTCTGGGCCGTAATGCTTTCCGATAATTTTAAACTTACCAGTCGGACTCTCAGCCTCATAGTATTCAACTTGAAACACCGGCATCGTCGAGTTTGCTACTTCTGCGCGAATTTCAAGTGGCTTAGGTACAAATGTCGGAACTCCCAACTGAGGACTTACTAACGCCACTGAAAATCCATTCACAGGCAAATCTTCGCCCTGCAGAAGCACTTGTCTGGGCAACGATGCAACTATCTCACCTGTCACAGTCTCGACACGAGTAGATAACTCGAACGGTTGCCCGTTGCGCAGATTTGCAGGGACTAACAAGCGCGAGCTAAAAGGTGCACGGTCGGAACCCGATACCAGCTCACCATTTATAAGATAGTTGACTGCTACCACCCCCATGGGATCGGCGACCGACAGCGTCAAAAATTGGCCTTGTTGATACACTGTATCTTCTGAGGGCTCCAGTAATGCTGGGTTTGTAACCTCGCTTAATGCACTAACTTCAAGAACTTGAATACCATCGTTGCCCAACGCCAACGCCATTAGGCCATCGTCAATATCCATCGCCGTTATAGTACTATCGACGTTGTAAGCTGGTTGCTCAGTAAATTGCCAAGTGAGAACATCGATTGCACGAATACGAACATTTCCCGCTAATTTATCAGCTACCCAAACTTGCTGGTCTGCGTAAGCTAACGCGAGAATACCGTTTGTGTCGAACTCTAGCGTGGAATCAATGCCGCTTGAAATAGCATATCGGTGCAACGTGTTCCCTACACTAAAGAACAAGTAATCACCACTAGTAGCTAGATTCTTGATCTCGAGATCAGAATTGCTAAGTATTTCTCGTGCCTCGACCAGTGAGTCGACAACCGGCAAACTACCGAGCTCCATTCGGTGCAAACTGTTAATACTGGTTGCATAGAAGACAGAATCGCCAAACGCAACCAATTCAGTGATTATCGCAGACGGGTCGCCCGAATGAGCAATGCTCCCTAACTGAAGCACTCCAACCTGAGCGAAGTCATCGCGCTTAGCGATATGCAATTGATTACCCGCTGCGGCGACCACGTAGGTTTCACCAACCGCTACCTGTGTGGCGCTTAAGTCGCGGAAAACTGTTTGTTGCTCTGCAAGATGCCTATCACCACTCGAGCTCATGGTTACCGCTTCCACCACGCGACGATCCTGCTGAGAAAGATAAACAGCATTGTCATCTACCGCGGCCACATGACTAGCGACCGTATACGCTTGAGTCGGATAGCTTTCAGTTTCCCAGCGACCATCTACTGATTTTATTACCCGAGCGCCAAACTCTCGAGCCGCTGCCGCTACGACACCGTTTCTGATAGCGACACTATTTACAATACCGCGCGCCGATGACTCAGAGAACCGAGGGCTCAAACCTGTCTCACGTCGATCAAATATAATCGCCTTGCGAGTTATGTCGCCGAACACCATACGCCCAGCAACGATGGTAGCTTTAGACACGTCAGGCAATGCCAGGCCAAAATGACGCGCCACTAAGGTGGGCGAACTTGGGTTACCTAAATCAATAAAGGCTAGACCTGTCTCGTTCAATGCTAAGAGAATACGTCCATAACTAACTAAGGTCTGAACATCAACACTAATTGAGTGCTCACGCGGCAGCTCACCGGAAACAATGCTAATAACTGATTGATTAGCGGTTGCTACTTGGAATACACCTTCGTGGACAACTGCTGAGCGAGCTTCTGGCGTCTCATAGGTTAACTCGACATTACCATTAAACGCATAATCAAATTCCATAAGGGAATCTTCAAACAGAACAGCAAATCCCTTATTGGTAGTCAATAATTGCACCGCATCTGAAGGTTGAACTAACAGATTTGACTGATTATTTTGACCAACAACTGACATAGACGTTGGCGAAATTTCATTACCTGACGTTTGGTATGCCTGCACATTACCGGCGAAATCTCGTGTCAAAAAGCGGTCGCCATAAACTGCTAGTTCAAGCACTTTTGAAGGCACAGAGTAAGTACCGACCACTTGAAACTCTTCAACTGGATCTAATACCACCAAGCGATTGTCTGCAAGTGCCACCAATAAGCGATCGCCTAGCCTACTTAGAGCTAAAATATCGGCATCGAGTTCAGCTAAACGCACACCGTATTGGTCTGTAATAAAGCGCCCTTTTGTTAACCAAACCATACCAACATCGGGCAATATTTGATCAAATGTTAGGCCACTTCCGGTCTCAACATTTGGATGAATACCAGGAACCACCGTAACATGCTGCTCAACTCTACGTTGATTGCCGAATTCATCGCTCACAATTGCTACTACTAGCAAATAGCCAGTGCCATTCGGTACGGTAAAACTAACGCCTCCAACCCCAGAGAAAATTAACTGTTGAGAATCATCATATACCTCAAAAGTAGTACTGCTATTCGAATACACACTGCTCTCAACCAGCGACAATGATAACTCACTACCAGCAAATACTTGCCCTGCCAAGCCTTCAACCTGAGGGGTTTGAACCTGAAGACGAGGAGCTAAACGGATACCAATTTGGCGCTCAACAAAGGCTAATTCGTCACCGTAATAACTGCGCACCTTCAGAAAATATGTATCCAACTGAGGCACTGCAGGAAGGCGCAAATCGAGCGAACCTGATGCACTCGCAGTCAGCACGTCCGCAATTACATTCTGCTCGAAATCAACTAGCGAAATCTTACTAAAGCGATAGTCTTCGTCGGTAGCATGCAGTGACTCATAGTTAATCTGGACAACGTCGCCCTCGCGGTAGGCGGCATTATTGGTCGGTGACAGAATTTGCAGCTTAGAGGTCAAATTTGCATTGTCGATCAACACAGCATTGAGGGCTGGTTGTGCACTCCCATTCACTTCGATCGGCTCATCAAGGTTACTGCTGCCATCAAGCCGTAGCCACTGAAACCCAATCGATTGATGTTCGCCAAGCACGAGTGAAGTTTGCGTCACGCTATGAGAAGCAATGCGTGCATCCGACAAATATCGCACCAACATTGGCACGTCTGCACCACGAGTAAGCATGGCACTAGCTACGGGCTCTATGCGTTGAATAGCCGTATTCAACGGTGCGTCAATGATGATCGTTTCAGCCACATTCACACCGTGAGAGACAGCGATAACCGAAACCTGTGAGGCATCTATCAGATCAGCATAAGCGACGTATAAACCTAGTTGACCATTACGCCACACATGCGTGCTAGGCAGACGCAAGCCATTTTGGTCTTGTAAGTAGACTGTGTTTGCACCAAATGGCAGTCCGTCCATATGGAGTGCGAACTCTACACCGAAAACCGCTGGCTCAGCGGATACACTAAGTGTCGGTGGCGATAACACAGCATCCAACGACTCTATCGATGAATTTATTATCTGTTGCCGATCTGACTCAATGGCCGTATGGAATAGTTGGCCTGGAACAAACGCTCGTAAGGTTTCGCCTGGTAAGGTGCGTTGCACACCAAGTAGTTCTCCTGACCGGTAAGCTCGCCATTGATCACCCTGACGATTTCGAGTGTATATCCAGAACAAATCACCATCGGATACTACATCAACCACTTCTCCGTCGAACACCTGAGGCAACAAACTAGTCAATGCGCCATCAGCCTCTAGTATATGTGCCTGTATAGAATCGGCCGTCCAACTCAGAGCTTGACTTCCTGTCACAGCCAAACCCTGCTGATCTGGCAGCGCAACAAAGCTCACGAGCTGCAATTGAGGTGTTGTGGTAGTCGACACCGCAATCCTTGCCAGCCCCTCATCAGTCAACACCAGTAGGTCTTGGCCATGTGCTTGCGCAGCACGTATCGGGTCGGCCATATGCAACCCGAGGGTCGCAACAAACTGAGAATCGGTTGCCGTAATAAGGCTGATAGTTTCACCGTAACGCAGCCAAATTTTGTTACCCTGCGCGGCCAAAACATCACCGTATGCGGGTTGCGTAACAGGCATTTGGAGATTTTCTTTATCAAAGGCGTGGAACTCAAGACGTTGAGAACCTTGGTCTGTTATCACCACTAACAAGCCGGTGCCGGTGTTGATCATTTGGTCGAGCTTGCCACTTCCATTGGTAACTAATTCGCCCACATTACTCACAATGCGATAACCGCCTTGCGCTAAGTTGATACCGGCAAGAACCTGTACCGCGCTGCCTAGCTGGCTGGCAGCGACTAAGTGATCAATTTTCTCATTAGCCGTCGCGGTTAAAACCACTTGCGGTGCGTCATCGGTGAAATATGCTAGCTTTTCCAGTGTCTTGTCGAAATCAATCTCATTCTGCGATCGGTCCATTAAATGAGCAGACACTCGAACGTCATCACCTAACGCAGTTACCTTAGTACTAAACGGTTCTGCAAAAGACGCAACGGCTGCCACGACGCCATCGGCAGGGTCGATTACAGTCACTGATGACTCACTTGAAAAGTCGGGCATTTCGTCAGGAATCGGCACGTTGACCATCAAATCGGTGCCAGTGAGTATCTGGGTCGTTGGCTTGGTAATTATACTCGCAGCTTGCTCTATGCCAGTATCATCAATCACATTCAAAAACGCGAAGCCGCGAAGCGCTCCTCGTTGCAACCGCGCCAGCACCACAATCGATTCATCCACCGAAGGAATTGTAGCAGTTACCAACTGCCGCTCAGAGTCAGTTGGCTCACGATTGATATGAATCGCTGATTCGGCTGTTGCCGCAACGCCACCTACATCCAGAAATAAGTCTGCTTCCAAAACATTTTTAAGCTTTACTTCAAAGGTAATGGTTTCATTTTCATAAAACGTCTCACCATTGCTCGGGCTTATGATTTCAAGGCTCGGGGCACCATCCGCCGCATTATATGGATACAGATTTACAGTAGCCGTTTCGCTGACATTACCATTGGGGTCGAAGGCGCGTGCTGCAATACTTATACCGTTAACCAAATCTATATCGGCATCAGTCACCTCAACACTGTACCGAGTAGGGTCAGCCAGTGTTTCGAACTCTCCGCCGTCACGGCTTACTTCAACACGGTCAATACCGTACTTATCAAACGACTGTATCAAGATGTCGGTCCGTTCACCAATGGCAACATAATCGCCATCTTCAGGAGACACAATCGATAGGCTTGGCGGCGTACTATCTAAATACAGTAGATAATCATGGTTAATAACTGTACTAAACCCAATTCCATACGTAACCGCTAAACGCGCAGTCATGGTGTATGGTTCATCACCACCGCTTGTTAAATCCTTGATTTTAGGGTTTAAAAATGATGCTGAGACAATGCCGGATTGCGGATCATAACGATCGAACACATCTGCCCGATAAGCATTATTGACTTCATCAACACCCATTCTCGCTTCTGTCACCAAGTCGACATCACCTTGCAAGTCAAAGGTTAGATCAACACGAGTAGATTCTTCTGGTCGCTCCGGATTTGTCACGAAGTTCTCTAATTCAACCTTCGGCTCAATCAACTTAATCTCAAACCTAGTTGGAACGCCATTACCTGCGCTATCTCGGACATCTAGGTCTAGGTGAAAATAGTCAAAATCAGCAGCCATAAGCACCGAGATCTGACGATTTTCCGCAATTTTAGGGCTAGACCTTGGAACACCAAAAGCTGTCGATACCCTATAGTTGAAGACTATATCATTCAGGTCGTTGTAATTATCATCTGCCACGAATTGAATTTGATAGTACCGGCCTTGTGTCAACTTAGTATCCGGTGTAATTGGCTCTAGACTCACTCCTTTTTTGTAGTACGCGGCAACTCCGCGCGGAGCGAGTGTGTCGCGCGCGGTAAAGGTTTGCGAGAACTGCCCAACGCCGTAACCTAAGTCATCAGCCAAATTTCCGGCGACATCTTGCAGGCCGCTCATGGCGATAACATAGCGCGCATTATCGTCAAGCGCCTGATCAGATCGAAGCCGTAAAATTACTTTGTTCGGAGTTGGGTAGACTAATTCAAAGCGATTCGATACATCAACATCAGCCTCATTGTCATAGGTTAAGAACTGTTTGATTACCGTGAATGACGCATTTGCTATCGGCTCATTGAAGGCTAGGCTAAGATTTGTGCCGTACGAATAGGTTTGAATATCCTTGGTCGGCTCGAGAATACGCGGTCTAGTATCATCAATACCATTCAATAAGAGAGGTGTACTAAGTTCAACCAACTCTTGAGTTTGCAAACGCTTGATTACAATCTGATATGTTTGATTAGCTAACACTGGCGGTGAGCGATCGACCAGGATCGATCCATCTACTAAGCGATGTACTAGGCGATATCGGTCATCAGGCACCACTCCGCTGTCAAATGGAATCAAGTAGACGTCGAGATTACCCGTTAAACCAAGCCCGCTTATGAGTATCTGATTGTTACCGCTATCGCTCAAAGACTTGTCATTAACACTGTTAGAGGTCACCACATCTGTCACAGTGATCGCCTGCGAGATTAATACTGCAGCAGGCAACGTCGCCGTGGCGGCAGCCCCCCCTTGATCTATCTGCAGAGTTTTATAGCCCGCAGTCAATTGAGTATCGTTAAAATTGATCTGCTCACCATTTTCGGAGACCGACAACGCACTCGGGTCAAGCTGTGAGTCGCCTAGCCTGAGCGCCGATACTGCGCCCAGTCCCCGCCCCCAAACTTGGTAGTCGATCGCACGACCGGTAATACTGTTGGTCGGAGTAATGTCAAACAAGGTTGCCGCTTGTGTATCAAAAAATACATTAGTGCCGATCTGCCAAGGCAAATCAATATCCACTTCAGCGCCAGTAATCGCCTGCACAGGATTAACCGCCAGTGACAAAGAATAAGTCTGACCTAGCTCGTAGTCGGCGCCAATAACATCAAACAACAAATTAGAGCCAACCGTACTTTGATACCCAGGCAACCGTAATCCGGTTGTTTGAGGAATAACATCAACTACCACACTTCGCCAGTTATCCGTGGCACCACTTATGCTCAGCCGCAGTGACTGCGTCGGCGAACTAATTAGCTTAGGGTTAAGTTGCCATACATTATTGAAAGGCAGGCTAATATTCCAATAGTCCCCTGCTTCCGTTACCCACTCCAACAAATCAGCATCAAATGCCAATTGGGGAGCGGTGTTCGACAAGCCTCCTTGTGTACGGATCTCAGTTAAAGCATCAAGTTGAATCTCTTGCCCAAATCGATTCATATCCAAAATCTGCACGACCGTCTGATCATCTTGAGTCACAGCAAGTAACTCGCCATTGATTCGTGCAGATTGATGCTCCACAAAGGCTTTTCCAATCAAAACATCCTGAGCCTGGCGCTTGAGAGAAAAGGCATTCAACAATTCAATTTCGAACCCGGATCGAATAGCCAAACGCTGATCATCAACTAATAATTCTTCAGCAGCAGCCACAGTGTGCTGATAGCTAGCATCTACCGTGTTGAGTGCGGGAATTGAATAAAAGTCCAGTGACTCGTCGGTCAACACGTAAGCGCCGTTAGCATCAAACCCAATGTCGAGACTGCCAGGAACAGGCATGGCCTCAAGATGGTCGCCCATCACATAAGCACTCAATAGCTGCGGTACACCTGCAGCTTGCCCATTAGCCATAATGATATTGTCGGCTAAGAAAATGTCATTAATCGAATAACCTAGCGCATTGGAAAAGGTGTTGATTAACTGCGGCGAGTACACATTCGAAATATCATAAATCTCTATACGATGCGCCGTGGTGCCGACGACCAATGCGAGATAACTACCATCAATAGCGGCATCAACTATGTGGCCTGCCACAACGCCAGTAGCCAAGGTTTGTGGTAGCTCTGAAGCCGCCGTGGTGGTCAAACGCCAAGCGTCACTCGACGACGAAGAGTCTTTATCCACTAATAGCAACAAATCGCCTTGTCGAAATATCTGCTGCACACCAGTCAACTGCCGATTAGCAAGCAACTCGATCGACAACTCGTTATTGCTAAACAAATCCTCACCCGTGGCCGCATTCGACACGGTAATCGTAAGTTCACCGAGGGTATCAGTTGGTAATTCAAAACTAATCAGATTGGGCCCTTCAAGCACAACGCCACGCGCAAGCACTCCATTAACGTAAACGCGCGTTTGCGGACTAAAGCCAACTCCTTGAATAGCCACACGATCACGACCATTAAAGGTGAAGCGTGTGGTGTCCACTTCAATACCATCTTGATCGGAATCAAATGCGCCAACAGCCTGAATTTGAGGATCCGCTATATAATTAAACGCCGCACGCAAGCTAGCCGACAACGGCCCGTTCTTGACCTCGACTCCCATCAGCACATTGTCGTCCGGCGACAAATCTAACGGAGGTAAAACGAAACGAAGCTGGTTCTCGGTAACACTAACAATCTGGTCATGAGGCACCCTTAAGCCACCCAGAAAAATGTCTGTTTGCGTCGAGAAATTATCACCTAGCAGGGTTATCTCGTCCCCACCGCGCCAGCTTGCAAAACTCGGCTGGACCTCGGTCAGCGCTGGGGCAGTTTGCGCGCTGGCAACAAACCGGAAACTAAAATTAGCACCCAACAGCACACCTTGATTGTCGCGTAATGCGCCAGATAAACGGACTCGATAACGCAGACCATCGGTCCATGGGGCTTGTGGTCGGAAGATCAGATTCGATCCATCACGTGTAGTCTCAAGGCTAACAAAACCACTGACTTTCGCACCATTTTGAAACACTTCGAACAGTGCTCCGCCAAGTTCTTGCACTTGAGTTAAATCAAGGTGACGATTAAATTGAAGAGAAACCGGCGTGTCAGAAGAGACTATTTGTTCCGCTTTGGGCCGCTGCCCAACAATGGTGAGCCGGTCGTTAGCCAGCGTACTAAGCCTACCGCCGAGCTGGGACGCAGCTGACGGTTCAGCAACAGGATTTTCAACCGCCGCACCCTTGACGTAGGGAAATGCACTACCGATATACAAAGCGCGAGGATGGAACGCAAATGTTTGAGCATCACCTTGTACTGAAAAGTAGTTTGCTAGCCCAATAGTTGCATTGTAGTCGCGTTGCAACCAAGCTGAGACATCAAATAATTGTAAGTCACCCTGCCCGCTCACCACATACAAAGTTTGTCCACGCAAATCCAGTTGACGAGCATCGAGACGTCCATTGCGTACCAGATAGGCTAAGTTCAGCGAAGCGACGGGAGTACCACTGGTGTCGTCTAAAGCAAACAGCTCAACTGTGCCACGATCTCCGGTGGCCACGAACAGCAAATCGCCCTGCACCAAGATATCTTGAGGTTTATAGCGCGTTCCTGACGCGGTAGCGGCTGCGATGTCGCGAACGATCTGGTACCGCCCAGACATTAATTCAATTTCGACTAACCGGCGCGAATTTGGCATCGCTGCCCACAGACTGTTACCAGTCAAAAACAGGCGATCTGTGGTACCACGCAATTCGAGACTCGATACCGTTTTAAGCAAACGAAGATCGCGCTGCTCAGTTATCTGATAAATCTGGATGCCACGAGTATCTGATATATACAACAGCTGACCGTCCAGAATCATGTGTCGAGCTGTGCCAGGTAACTGATAAGTGTTAAGTAACACGGGGTCAGCGGCTAAAGTAGTGTCGAAGTGGAACAACTGATCGCCGCCAATCGCAAATAGTTCATTGCCCGCCCCAGTGACAGAGGCAAAACCGCGTGCTCCCAACCCTCCGGTTACATCTATATGGTATGGCTGATTGGTCTCACCAAGTAGCTTCTCAACAATACGCGGGCGCACAGGGTCTGACACATCAGCCACCACTAAGCGGGCAACGTTGGAACGCAATGTCCGCTCTACCTGCCCCGTACTCGCTCCAATCACCTCATACTCCCCACCAGTGATTGAGTACACTATCTGCTCGCCCAAATGAATACCGGAAATCGGACTTGGTTTATCTGGGTCTAGGTCTACGAAACCAGTTGGCTTCGTGGCGTAAAAGTAGTCAACAGGTGAGACCGAACGCTCGCCTGCAAATTGGACGTTTTCCGCGCTAACAGATGCAAATCCGAAACTACCCGACGGCGCCCGAACTCGAATATGTCCACTACTCACAACTTCTAAGTCGCCAGCTAAGGATTCGCCAAACCTTACCGTCGTGTCATGGTTAAAACCACTACCGAATAGCTCAACAATATTACCCCCTTGCGGTGGCCCACGTGTCGGCTGGATGTCATCGATATCGATACGTGGCAACACCACGATACCGCCTTGCTTGACCGCACGTAGTGATCCAACCTCAAGTGTGATTGGTAACGATGCTACGATGTTCGCTAACAGCAAATCGGGCATATCAAAATTGATTTCGCTATCCGAAATCAGCGTGATCGCCGCTTCGGAAATACGCGTCTGTCCAACCCACAACTTAACATCACTTGTGCTGTCGCCAAAACCAGACCCAGTCAACAGCGCCGACTCTGTGCCATCAGCGTGGAAAAAATGGCGCCCTTCTCCAACAGCCGTGACACGCCGTATATCACCTAAACTAGGCCGCGTGCCATCGACAATAGTGTAAGTTACTGACACTGCCTCGAGCAGCGGCGCTGTGCCCAATGCGCGAATATTGTCGTTGACCTCAATCGTAACGCTACCGGTGATACCACTCGATTCAATGAAACGTACTTCAATCGCGGCACCAGCTAAGGTATTAATAGCAGTCAAGCTATAATCAGATTCAGGTACAGGGTTAGACTGCGCGTCTAGCACCGAAATTCCAGCGCGGATTACAGAGTCTTGGGTATTGATTAGGTCAGAAAAATGGATTGATATCGGCTCACCACGCGCTACAATTCCGCCACTACTCGGCACAATATTGCTCACCACTAATGACGGGCTTGGTGTATCCACCGCTCCGCCCCGTGTCCCTATGAACGTGCCGCCAGCATTGGCGAATAGCTCCGCGCCTGGAAAGTCCACGCTATTCCAATATACTGTTTGATAATCACCAGCATCGTCTAACTGTACAACCAACACCTCACGCTCTGTGGTAATAGTTATTTGACCGGTTTGAACGCGCATCGACGCGCTGTAAATTGAGTCAACGCTACCCCGTTCGATTGCATGAGTGCGATGCGTGCCTGTTATTGGGTCATCAAACACCACCAGATGGAGTGAAGAACCGCGTTTTAGCAATACATAAAGCTGACCTTGATGCCATTGAATATCGATGGGCTGGCCGAGCAGATCACCATTATTAAACAACAATGTTGCATAACCAGTAGGTGGACTCAACGTGTCACGGTCGAGGTCATAGAAACGTACGAAACCGGTACCCAAATCGTCGGCAGCCGACATCGCTAAGATACGAGACTGATCATTAACAGTAACGTCGGTGGCTCGATGCCCAGGGATTGGAAAGTCTTCAATCAACAACGGTTGCTCAAGATCGGTAATGTTAACAATCGCTAAGCCACTCTCGCCGTTTGCCATATATACGGTGTTGTCAACGACAGCCAACCCACTAACCGGCTGATCACTGCGTAGCTGAGCGATTCGGATCGGATTTTCCCAAATTCCGATATCAAAGATCTCGAGACCCGCGTTCATCAAAAATCGATTGGCTTTTGTCGGTGAAGCGCCAGTTAACACGCCAGCGAACAAGATATCTTCGCGCACAACTGCGGCACCTAGACGGTGCGGAGGATAGTTTGGAAGCTCAAACCCAAGTCCATTACTAAGTGTGTACACCACTTCGCCAACGGCGATTTCGATACCATTAATTAATAACAATACCTCATAACGTTCAGGGGTTAACACGCCAGGAATTCTAAATTGGAATTCATTAAGCGATATCACATCATCTAATAGCTCAACCTCTGCAAAGCCTAAATCATTGTAAGCCGTGCGTATTTCTTTTCCGCTGGCTGAGCGCATGATGACTGTTGAACCAGGCAAAATAACGTCTTTGGAAGCAGTAACCGTGATGTCGTTGCCCCCTTTTACATCCGCCGTATCGACACTAAGTTTGAACTGAACATCGACCAACTCGTCTGCCAAAATTATGGCACCTGGCACGATGGTATTTAGTTCAGCGTCACTTAGACGCAAGCTATGTTGACCAACACCCAACGGCAAAAGCTCCAAAGCAGACGCCGCAATTTGTAGGGTATTAGAATCAATATAAGCAACTGGAACTGAGTAACCTCCAACTGTCGCTGAAGTATTAGCGCTGAAGCCGTCACCAGTGATGCTTATCACCGTCTGCCCGCCACGATTAAATAAATTGCCAGTCAACTCAGTGACGACGGGTCGCTGCGCTCCAGCGGTCGCAGCGATCAGAGTGTGCGAGAACGGTGCCCACATCCCGGAACCACGTAGATTTTGTGCACCGTCTATCAATACTTGATAGGTCTTGCCCGCATCGCGCTCAAAAGCGATACTAAATTCAAACGCACTCGAATCAGTTACGTCAATGGCCGACACCGTATGTGAAACCACCTGTTGACTGTCCAGATCAATCACGCTAACCACATTGTCCGCCGTTAGTGAATCAATAGCCATCGATTCATTGAACCTAACCGTAAACAACTCTGAATCGGAAATCTTGCCCATCGCATCCACCGATGTATCAACGACAGCCGAGGCCGGCATTTGTAGTGTTCTCAAGCCAGCCTTGTCTGCTCCAACGATCAGCCGGTCTCTAAAAATATCAACCGAATCGGCATTCTCATTGTTTCCAGCTGATATCACCACCGGTTCATGTGGATTGGTGATATCCAAAACGATGACGCCAGCCGAGTCCGCACTGATAAACAGTAAATTACCAAACACGGCTACACGCCGAGCAACCACCGGCTCGTTTTGGAATTGATTTAGATCAACCCTAGTGCGGACTTCAGGTGAATTTTGATCGAATAACTCCACACCTTGCGTGCCGAGAGCGACGATCATAGTTTGACCATAAAACGTTACGTCGAAAACCGTCGCGTCAAAACTAAATACTTTAGAAATTAGTGGGTCATTCAGGTCTACCCCTTGCACCGAATCCGCACCATAATTGCTCGCCTTCGATGCAGTTTCTCCAAGCCAAGTTGCTGGGCATGTCCCCCAAACTGCGCTTTGCCCGCGACCGCCGACGTACAACCAACCGTTATGCGACGCCATCACCTCACCGCCAGCGAACGGTAAGTCCGATGACAGATAAATGGGGTCATCTGGTAGTGCAAAACTGAACTCGCTAAACGATTGAGCAGAGGACAAACCTGACTTACTGGTACACTCTTTAGGCAACTTATCTACATCAGCGGACGACGTACCAGTGCTGAATAAGCTCAAGCCTACCTTTTCAATATCTCGCACGATTCCGCCAGCACTTACAGTATTAAGTATCTGCAATCCATTTTGTTCATTCAAATTAAGACGCGCAACACCACTATTGCCCGCCGCCACATACAGGCGCTTTTGAGCGACTCCTTGCTGATACTCGATGCCTGGTTGAAGTCGCAATGAATCGACTGAAAAATCCAGACTGGCACCATCACCAAGCGACGCCAGCTCTACCTCTTCGGCAGGCGTTAAAGGCGGCTTATCGATCAAATTCTCATTTTCTAACAATTTTGTAAGCAGCTGTTGTCGACGTACATACCGGTCAATTTCAGCTCGCCCTTGCTCACCACTTGGAAGCGTGGGCGCGCCGCCTACCAACAATGGCGACGTGGGACTCTGCACATCAAAACTCGCGGCAAACAAAGACTCATTAAATATCGGTGCACGAAATACATCGTCTGTAGACAGATCACGGAAATATCCAGTGGCCGTAATAGCAACCCCCGTCTGCTGGTCTACATACACGTCTAGTGGATTGACTAAACTGGCCTTAACGTTAGAAAGCTGTCGTAACCCGTAGCCGAACCCCTGTTGCCCGACCAATTGCGTGCTATTCCCATAGCGGTCTTTACCGGTAACTGAATTCAGTCCGCTGACTCCACGAGGGGTAAAGACCTCAATCACATTACTCGATAACACAGTCACATTCTGTACTGGTTGCGAGCCCACTTTGACGCTGAGACCCGACATAACGGTGTTACCAGGCTCAAAACCCGCGCCATATATCGTCACTAATGTGCCGCCGCTAACTGGGCCCCACTGCGGAGCAAGAGAGTCAAAACGAATCGGCTGATCCACTTGCAGACCCGCCCGTAACACGGCAGACTGCCAAATCCCTGAACGCTCAACCATCACCCGAACGTCGTACTGACCAGGCTGCGCTATAGTCGGTAACGCTACAGTGACGATAGCCACACGTGCATCTTCGGCACTCGCTTGAATCGTTGAAACATCGGCCTGCGCATCACCGACAAAGACTCGAACTCGAGAAGCATCTTCAGGTATACCGATTCCTGAAACAGTAATTGATGCTGGCTGCGCGACCGGAACACGTCGCGGCACCACCGCATTCAAACTCAAGGGTTCGACTTGCGACCCACGATATATAACTGGCACCCGTTGATCAAAGCCTAGCGTGTATTGCTGTATGTTGATTTGCTGACCGTCTTGCAACACCGGTCTACTAGCGACTAGTCCGGCTCTGGCGACCACAACCAATCGTTCACCAGAAGACAATACATCTGGGTAGCTAAGCGTTAGCTCCGCATCATTACCGTTTATCTTAACGTTAGAAGGCACAATCGTACCAGCTTCAGAAAACACACTAAAATATTGTGAATTACTCGGATCCTGATCGATTGACTTATTGAACCGCAGACGTATTGAAACATCACCATCAATACCAACATCCAACACACCAGTTGCGGGGTCAATTGACTGTAATTTTAGGATAGCGTCAGGCGTTTCTTGAACTACCCCTAAGCCAAGTGTTGATGAACCACCACCAATCACTGAATATGGCGTGGCTAGCACTGTATCGATTATGTTTCCATCAAAGGCTTCATAGCTATCGACAATGACCGGTGCGGAGGGATTGGTAACATCAAAACTAGTAATTCCCGAAGCTCCCGATGCGACATACAAGGTATTACCGAGTAACGAAATATCTAAGCTTTCTAACGGAATTCGGTGAATAATTTTAGGCCTGCTCAAGTTCTGAATATCTACCACGACCACACCTATTGAGCCCGCTGATAAGTACGCCACTTTTGGCCGTGGGTTAGCAAGGTTCACCGCTTCAACAAGCACTTTGCTGGCGGGAATATCTAACGATGCGCGCACCTGCAGTCCGTCATTGGTGGTGCGTTCAATAACATGAAATCCGCCAGCTCCGACCACTTCACTGTCTACTAAACGGTTATTGGCTAAATCGAACTCGCCGCCTACCGCTAGGTACATCGATTGCGCTATATCGAGTTGCTCAACTCTTGCTACATCAAGAGCCGCTCTGCCGCCCGGCAACTTCAAACTATCAGAAAGATAAGGCTTGCTATGCAGAAACGCATCTACAAAACCTATCCCACGCTCGGCCATAGCTATCACGGCTTGGTTATTCTCTACCTCTATACCTTTAGCGAAATTAGCACCAAGTCGAGTTTCACTAATTAGGGTGTATGAGGAAATATCCAGTGAGTCTATCGAATAAATAAACAGTTTGGCATCTGCGGCCATCGAACCGATTTTCGCCGCGGTTACAAAAATACGGTCATTGTTACGTTCAAAAAACAGATCGACACCTAGAGCTGCATAACCAGACGGTAAGGCTATGCGAGTTTCAATGCGGTCATCAACTCCATCGTCGTTACGATCGATTAACTCACGTAGCTCGTCTGGGTTAGTCACGTCATTAACATCGGCCGTAAAAGTAGACGAGTTAATGTTAAAAATGACAACACCCCCACTACCCGCAGCGGCCACTGCATACATACCATTAGGGTCGATCGCAAAATCATAAAAATGATCAGACTTATCTGTAGTGATATTAGTTTTGACGGGCTGTAAATAAGTAAATACGTCGGCTAACTCAGCTTGTTGATTAGAGGTCTCAACACGTATTGATGCACTCCCTAATTGGCCTGGTGGTGCCACAAACTCGACAGTCTGAGAATCCAATACCTTCACCGAGTTGTGGTCAGCCGCTTTGCCATCCACGTAAACTCGAGTCTGCATCGCCCCAGCCTGAAAACCACGCCCACGCAAGGTTACCCGCGTGCCGCCGACTACCGAACCCTCCGCTGGCGAAATTGATTCTAAAACTAGCCGCTCAAGGTACAAAATTGCGCCAACTAAGCTTACTAGCCGCCCATCGGCATTAACCAGTTGCACGCTCGCGGGGCCAGCCAAACTTGCTGGCACACGCACTTGATATTCGAACTTTCCACCACCGAGGTCAGCACTACTAACCACTTGGGCTGCTTCCCCAGAGACTGAAAAAACCGGATCTTGGGCATTGCTCGTGACGATCGTTACTTGTCCCCCAGCGATGTCAACAACGCTAGGAGTGATTGATAAAATTTCTGGTTTCTGGCCAACCGAGCTCGCCGTGGTGAAATCAATATCCAAGTCAAATAAACCAGTAACTCGCCGCCCGCCGTCACTTGGTTCGGCCATTAGACGCAAGGTGTAGTTTGTATTCGATAACAAGTCGTCATTCGGCTGCACTCGCAGCAAGCTCGAATCAGTTGGATCAACATCAATAGCAACATCCACCAAGCTACCGTCGCTGCTGCCATCGTTTTCAATTAAGGCTAGATAGCGTGCTAAGTATTGCTGCGCCGACTGACCATCAGGAATCACGATTGGACGATTAAATTTCAGCTCAACAGCTTGATCTACACCGACACCACGCTCATTTTGCTGAGGAAATGTCGACACCAAATCCAGCGTGAAAGTATCAATCAACTTAATAGTCGACTGTTCCCCCGAGATCGCGACCGTCGCGACAAAGCCATCTTGAGAATGTATATGTGGCCAACGGTCGAGTGAATAGCGCTGATAATCCACGTGCTCATAAACAGCATTCATCAACAACAACGAATCCTGCAGAGTCACAGCAGCTTGCCGACTCGCATCAAATAGGTTTAGGTATAGCTGCGACGGCGATTTCGTTGGCCCTTGAACAAAATTTAGTGAATCAAGCGCCGTCGCCGAACCGCCGAGAGCTAACACGCCTCCGGGTAAACTAAACCCATTTGCGTGATATTGGCTCACCTGGCTAGAATTCAGTATATTCGAGTCATCCAAGAGGCCTACGCCCTCGGCATAGAAAGCAGTACCCTCTAACGTGTCTAAGCCCAATAGTTCAGGTGCCATGCTTACCATTGGATAGTCAACGACTTGCGGTGTACTTGGTTTACTCAAGTCAAAGACAGCACGACGGTAGCGCGGACGATTACCTGCTCCAGGCATTGTTGCGACCACCGATAGATAATCACCGACTATGCTAATTGATTTGGCATTTAGGCTCTGCGGAGCACCGTTTGCGACGAATTCTTTGAGAGTTCTTATTACTGTTGGTTGTGCTGGATCGGCTAAACTAATGAGCACAATCCCCTCAACACCGGCATTTGCAATCAACAATTTGCTATGCACTAACATCTGACTCGGCGGTTCACTGACAGGCAGAGGAATGCTGTAGCGAATATCACGATCTTTAGAAAGTTCACTACCACTCGGGACACGTGTCTCCTTGTCATAGACTAAAAGCCAGTTAGCGTCTTCATAAGCAGTTTCAATCAGAGGAAAATGCATACCTGCAGCCGTTACGTAGACGTGCTGTTCGCCTAATACTAACCCTGCGGCGTTTAGGTCTTGAGGTAAATCGAAGTACCCCACCCCAACTGCTGGACTCGAACTCAAGCCCTGACTTTGCTTATAGCTAAGCAACTCCAACCAGCTAGGTACAATATATTGACGCAGCGTCTGGTGGTTCTCCACATTACTGGGCACAGGTACGTTCTCACCTACCAATGGTGCACCACGTCCCAACACATAGATTAAATCCAACTCCGTATCGGCAGCCAAACCGACCACTCGGCCGGACGGCAACTTACCGGCTTCACGAGAAATACCAGATGGCAAACCGTTGGCTATTCGCTCTAACTCGTCACTAATTTCCGTAATAGTTCGACGTGCAGACAAATTGATCTCGGCATTGGCCGATAAATTACCATAAAACAGTGCTTTTGGAGCGTAGTAAAACCGACCTCTCGAGTCGCGTATTTCAACGTCAATAAAGCCGCGAAACTCTTGCCCAAAGCTTGGAACCACCCAAGCCATTCGTTCTGCTGATTCAACATGAAGCGCATCACTGGAGGCAAACTGCTCACCCGCCAACTCTGGGTTTCCGCTCGGGTACGACCGCAGTACTACGTCTTGATTAAAACCATAACCAATAATCTCGACCAAGTCACTCTCGCCTACTTGGCTTATATCTACGACCGACGGCGTAATAAACGATATTTGCAATAGGTCCAGATAGGTATAGGCACCAATCACTGAATCCTCTAAACCCATTTCAGTGACTACCCTGACAGCTGCCGGTCCGGCAACATTGGGTACCGTGGTGGCGGTAATGCGATCAAAGGGTATTAGTTCAGTAGCTCGCTCATAGCTATCGATTACCAGCTTGAGCCCACCGAGGTAGATATCAGGCTGGTCACCAAAATGAGAGCCGCTTATTACGATACTTTGACCGCCTTCGATAGAGCCGGCATTTGGCTCAATCGCAGAAATATTTGGGCTTTCTGAACGTCCAGCCACAGACGTAAAAAAGGAGAATCGGTAGTCTGCGCTGAGAGCATTACCAGTAATCGGTGACAAGCCCTGCTTTATAACAACGACATACTGCATGTCAGCGTCGAGTTCGTTGTTTGATACAATCTGGATAAATCTAGATTCTGACGCACTGTCTGATAATTTGAAGGCCACGCTGAAATTGTCAGTAACGCGCTCCCCTACCGCATAGTTCCCTTGCCCGTCCGGAACTATCGCGCCTCTATAAACATCAACAAAGTCTTTTATGTCTGCGGTACTCGGTACTAACGCAGAAAGCTCGACCTCAATCAGCGGCAAATTCGTCTTAACAACTCGCTCATCACGGCTCGGAGTATGGTCAACTACTGTCAGTTCGGTAAACTCTATTCGATTAATACCGGCCTTACCCGCCGCAGCTTGAATAGCACCGCGTGCTAACGCAAGATCTCGCACCGCAAAATTTGTATCGTCGGCATGCCGAATAATCACCGCTGGCACGGTAGCATCGACCTCCGGTAGCCCCCATCGCTCAAGGTCAATTATTTCGATTATAGTTTGTGCCGGTGAATCTTCTTGATCTGAGTAATAGACACTTGCATAAGCCTTAGTTCCAACAATTTTTACGTCATAAACGCCATCGCTAACAAGATCTTCACGATTTGGCTCGAGGGCAATAGTTCGCTCCATCAATAAATTGAATGGGTCAGATATATCTATCACGTTAAGCTGTGATACTCGACCCGAGCCTGACATATCTGTTACGTACAAGCGGTTCCCGACTATTTCCAGACGGTTGGCGATCCCGAGTGTATCAATAACATCAATAATAGGTAAGTTGGGATTGGCTATATCCACTACCACAACGCCCTCAGCAGAAGCCGCAATATAGGCATAGTTATCCTTGATTTTGACATCCCGCGCAAAGCCATTAGGCTTAATAAACCCCAATTTATAAGGGTCGGCAATATTCGAAATATCAAATACCTGAACTCCACCGTGCCCATTCGCTACGAGCACTAGGTCATCTTTTCTATCAAGTCCAAATGCCTCTGAAAAAGGTAGATCAGCACGCCCTTTTAGTAAATACGGTAATCCAAACTGGCCATCAGCATTTTGGTTGGTGAAGATCAGCAGCTCTCCACCAAAATTTTCAGTGTGAAGGTTCTCAGGTCCAGCCGCCTCTGAAATATCACTAAGAAGTGAGATTACGAATGGCGACGTGTCGTCGCTTGTAGCGAGTGGGTTTTGAACCCCACTTTTAGCTGCCAACACGAAGTTTGCATCCGTGTGGATATTAGAAATCGTACCAGCAAATATCTCTGAATTGCCTGCCAGTAATGGTGAATAAACCAGCACGTCACCATTATCTTCAACCGACTCGTTCATGTCGGAAAGAAACAAGCCTGTACATTCAATACATCCATCCGCATTGCTTCCGACCGAATGACCACCAAATAAGTCTTCATGGCGACTTGGGTCATGCGTCGACCAAGCACCAACTACCGCACCTTCTCGAGTTGGGCTGACAAACTGTTCCACCGCCGTGTAATACACACTTTTCATTATTTCTTCGCGCGGCGGCAACATCAGCCCAGGTGGTGGCTTGGGTGCAAAAAAACGACGTTCAGTAACCCGCGCTCCAACCTCATGAAAAGTGCTTTCTTTTGTCGTATGGTCTGGCGTAGACACGCTCGTATCAATACGCACACGTTCTCTAGTTCGGCCGGTACGACGTAGCACGGTGTCATTACTAAAATTGGCCCAATAGACAAAGTAGTAATTATCGGGATCACTAACTGGCAGGTTCGGTCGATCTAGCACAGAATCATTACGCACAAGTTCAACAACCACCTCGTTCGTCGAGCCGTCACTAATAGGACGCCAGACACCGTCGGGGTCCTGCGCCTCTCGGATTAATCGCATTTCAACGAAACGATCTTCATCAGCGCTAATATCAATCACTGACACCGCCAACACCAAGTCATCTTGTGCTGCGGTTAATATGTCATTATTTAGGGGCGCCAATACCGCTAATTTGGGCGCGACAGTATCGTCAATTCGGCCCAAGTTAATCACTTTCGATTGCCCAGGTTGGTTGCGCACATCGTAAGCAATAGCTTGTAATGTAAATCCATCAACATCTATCGGCGGTTCGATTGTTGCGCTGTAGTAACGCTCGCCTACCGCCAAGTCAGCGTTGGTAGCTTCGTTCTGATATACCGTCTCCACCAATTTATCATTGAGGTAAAACTCAACTCGATCAACGCCGTCAAACCCCAAGTCGTCGGCAACCTTTGCGGTAACCTCAAGTTCCTGCCCATCAATGATCACTGAGCCTTCCAACGGAGTCACAATTTCCGTGATTGGCGGCTGATCCTTAGTAATAGTCAAGATCTTAGTCTTACTCTCGTCGATTAGCGAGGTATTAGCGTCTAAGTCCACTGCGCTAGCACGAAACGCCAATTGCTGACCAATCGCACCAACGGGCGCTGTCACAGTAAACTGGAATGGCGCAGAGCCGTCAGTAGCTCCCGCGACAAACTCCATCGACTCTAGATTGCTGCCCGACGCCTGATACAACGTCACGCTGTCTACTCCGACTTCAGGATCTGTCGCCTGTACCTCGACCAAGAATTCACGCCCTTCGGTAATCGTATCGAGATTACCGAAGCTGTTTCCTTGGTTATCCAAAATTCGAATGGCTTCGATCTGCGGCGGCGAATTTTTAACCAAAACCAGCGGTTGATTCACTACCGTTTGGTTGCCCGCGCCATCCTGTGCCGTGGCACGGAATTGAAGTGCTAATTGATTTGGCAGAGTACCGCTATCAGCTAAATACCCAGCAATTGAATCAACGCTCACCCCACCGAAATATGGTGGTGATATTAGTACGCTTTCGCGCACGACCTCGGTCGCATCGAACTCACCATTTTGGTCAATATCAGCAAATAAGTTCAATCGTAGCGAGGTAACCCTAACATTGTCATCTGCTGTAATGTTGTACTCAAAACTACGTTTTTCAGCAACCGTCGGTATCACATTATTGACCACGGTAGGACTAATAACCGTCAAAGTTGGAGACTCACTATCGGCCTCGACAATTAGTGAAACAACGTCGCGAGAACTCACCGTACGCGGTAAGGCAGGAGATCTCAGTTCCGTGACACTAGCAGATAACGATAGAGGCTTACCTGCTTGACCATAAGGCACTTCAACAAAAAACTCGTAAGGAAATGTAACGTCAGTAAACACCTTATCACCGCCAACTAAGCCGTTTACGGCAAGTGTCACTTTATCAATACCCACGTCATCTATTGCATTGGCTTGCACTAGGAGGAACTGCCCTTCAGTGATGCGCGATCCATCAATCGGTGCGGCAATAGTCACCTCAGGCGGCACATCACCGACTAACTTTGTAACAACGGTTTTTTCGACTATATGGTTATCAATATCGCTAGCATCATTGCCAAAGTTGTCCTGTGCGCGAACTTTGATAACAATCCGGTTTTGACTCGGATCATCCGTATTCAAACTCGGCAAGCGATAACTAAACCCGTACGGCGGCTGGTACAACGTTATGTCACCACCTGGAAGTGGTTGTTCGAGGTTTTCAGGACCGGCTAGAACTTGGAGTTGCAAGCTATCAATGCCGACGTCATCGTATGCGCTGACATTGATCTGGAGGTCTGTCGCCTCGACCACAGAACTATTATTAAGTGGCGTTAAAACATCTACTACGGGCGGCAAATCGTCACGCACAGGAAAACTGATTTCACGACTTCGCTGGTTATTCGATGCGTCCCGCGCTAATACCCGAACCCAAATATCGAAGCGCTCTACAGCATCGCGTTGAAGCCCGCTAAACCGTTGTAATATTTGGCTTTGCCGCTCTGTATGCAACAGCTGTTCATAAATCAACGTGTCTATATTATTGGTAGTAATGGGCTCATGATCTATGTCTTGTATGTTCGTAATAGTGCGTAACGGAACATCAAAATCCAATTTTTGATAATCACCATTTTTCAATAACACTCCATACGATTTTGAAAACTCAAGCTGGGTAACCTTGACGTTGTCAAAACCCCGATAGCGTACCGTGAAATCCGAATTCTCTGGTGGCCCATAACCGACCGTTGGGCTAATGATCGCTATTTCCGGATTAATCTGATCTGCAGCACCAATAAAAGACACCTCATGGATTGCCACTGCGCCTTCTGAGTCCTTAATCTGAGCCGTTAAAACTATGTTCTCATTTAACCGAACTAACCCACTGGGTATATTGAAGATAGCGACTTTAGCTAGAGAGTGCGGGCTAGTGCTACGCCCGTAATCTTGCGCGACTTGCACTGAATATTTATCTTCAAATGCGTCATAAATTGAATCAAATGCCGAGTTGATGGCCGCATCACTGGGCTCAGATAAAGCGTCACCTCGCACCGTCAACTCCACGCCATCTGCGAATAGACGTAAAAGACCAGTCGGTAACGGTCTATCGTCCGCCGCCACCACGCCCACTTCGATATTAAATGTACCCGCTACAATCAGCTGGTCGGGCGCGGGCGTGGTAATACGTATCTCTGGAGCCACGTTAGCCAATGGGTGAATCAAGAAACGTCGACGAGATACGTTGCCCGTGTTGTCTTCAACAGTTACTTCATACTGGGTTGGTTCTGACCCAGTGAACGAAATAATTTTCGAAACCGAGGGCACAAACTGAGTCGGCTTAGCGGGGCAGCTATGAGAAAAGTTAATCTCGTGCAGTAGCTGGCGCTCGCCGTCTCGCTTAATTTTCTCGAGTGCATACCGAACTAGACCAGCGTCATCACGGATTGACGCTTCAAGCGCAAAACGCTCTCCAGTACGCAACCAAAACTCGCCATAATTAACTCGGTCAGGCGAAGTCAACTCGGTTTGCACAGCACCATCAATGCTATAGCTGGTAAATTTGGTAAACGCTAATTCAGGATTTTTATTCTCGGCTATGGTTAAGTTAACTGATGCCGCAGCTTGACGTTGAGAAGGATCTGTTGCTACTACTGACAAATTAATTTCACCAGCCAAACTAGTCGCCGGAACGGTGTATAGAAACACGTAAGCGTCTTCGCGCTGCACGATACCTACGCGCTGAGCCACTAAGCCATTATTATCGCTGAGTGACAAATCGCGAACTGACAAGGAATCATCTTTTGCAAGCACAGATACTTCAATCGTCTGACCCGCTACCACCGCAGTACCATCGACTGGAGATACTACAACCAACGAGGGATCGGCGGCATCAATACTAAGCGTCTGATCGAATAACTTCAGCGGCGTTATCGGGCCTCTCTCCTCGGCGAAACGATCACTGCCCGCCGCATACAGCTCAACTCGATCAATGCTTGAATCAACCGGGCTTTGAACATAGTGATTACTCCGCACCTCAGCACCACTAATCGGCAACAACCACGGCACATCAATAAACGCTCTGTGACCGGATACACCCGCATCATTGACAATCAGTTGAAGTCGATCGTTACGGTTAACCTGATGATCATCTTGATTAAGTTCGAAATCAAAGACTTGTGGCTGTTCCGATTTTATTACATCAATACGCTGTAGAAATAATTGTTCTGGCGGCACTCCAACCACAATAGGTGTAACGACAATTCGACCAGCGTAGGCCGAATACTCCAGCAAATTTAAAGTTCCATTGCTACTAGTCAGGTCACTGGCCGATTTTATGACCTGCTGATGAGTCACTACGCAAGGATCATTCGAATAAATATCAACTTGGTAATCAACTGAATATCCGTTGACAACAAGTTTAATGGTGTTGATTTCCTGTGCTGGTAATACTTCAATCTCGCTTTGAGATGCTGAAAAATGCCAGAAGGGTTTGCCGTTAAGCAATAACTCCCCACTGTTATCAACAGCTTCAGGATAGCTAAAAGACCACCAATGCCGATGACTATTTTGCTCTACGTTCAGTGCTAGATTACGACCTTGTTGACTGCCCATTTCTGACAGCGAACTGTAGAGTGTAGCCAAGTGATTCTGACTACTCACAGCCAGATCATCAACCGTTTCTAAACGAGAGAATAAGTGCTGCCCTTTTAGTGCTATTGGCTGAGGGCTACGGCCCAACAAACTTATATTAGGCGCACTATCTGGCAACACCTTGATCAACTTACTTTCACTAGCCGTATTACCAGCAGTGTCGACGGCTGTCACCACAATCCTTAGCTCCAGACCCTCATCGGGGACTGGAGAATATAAATTAAGATCTAACCAATCCGCCTCAAATATATCAACGATGTCACGATCTAAGCCCTGCTCCGACAAAAGCACTCGCGTCTCACTGTCGATCAACGACACTGAGTAAGACTCAATCGCCAAATTATCTTTGATCTTGGCCGAAAGATTTATTTTCTGGCGCTCGACGATATCTAAAGGAGGCGAGTCAATACTAATAACCGGAGGCTCATCATCCGCCTTGATCATCAACTTAACCGTGCGCGTCTCTCGAGTGTTAACGCCATAGTCGCTAGCGCGAACTTCGAGATCAAAGGCTTCACCGGCACGCGAACTCAGATTTTTCGGCACGCGAATCCGACCTTCAAAGTCAGCATAATGTCGCTCTGCGGCAACTATTGAACCAAATGAACCTTCATTAGCCACACGAATCTGTTCAACTCGATCACTACGTGTGAAAATTTCCCATTCCAGCGGAATTGAATCGCTATCGTCAACCAAAAATACTCTGATTTGGTCGATCGCAACATTGTCACTAGCAACGCCTGTCATTACAAATGCATCACCAGGATACAAACTTAGATCCGCGTCTGGTTTCGAGTAAGCAACTTCCGGCTTTTCTGTATCTTGCTGCACATCAAGTGCAACAGTAACCTCTTCAGTTAACTCGTTATCATCAACAGCCTCAACGCCAATACTCAGTGCGTCACCCAAGGTCAAGCTCGGCGCTCTTAACACAGCGGTAAAATATCCCCCCGCTGCCATCAATGCATTGGCCTGATTAGCTGAATAAGTCTTAACAACTTGTTTTACGCCATTTATCTGCTTAAAAACTTCGACGGACTGTAATGCGCGATTATCATTTACTAGCGCATTCACGGTGACTCGTTCACCTTCGATTACCCGTAAGCCCGCAGATGGTTGCCGAATCGAAATCGTCGGCTTCTGGTCTTGTGCTACAGGGTACGTTGCACTTGTAGACGCCAAGTTACCTTGAACATCAGTAGCTTCGATTTGAAGCGTTACCTCAGGCACATCTGGAATTAATAAACTTACTGTGTGTAGCTGGTTCTGCCCACCCAGCGACACATCGGTTAGCAGCTGACCTTCATAGCTCACTACAACACTAGCCAGACCACTCTCATCTTTGAGTCTAAGCGTAAAATCTACGTCGTCGCCAACATATAATAAGCCCCCTGGTGTTGGATCAAATACCGCTGCAAGCGGACCATTGTTATCGGCGACTATCGACATTTCTGCACTTGCTACTTCCGACTGCAACCCCCGACCGTCGGTTGCGGTTATGTCTATTGTCAAAATCTGATCAGCATTGGGTACTGGGGGAACCAACGTTGCTAAATCAATTGCCTCAGAGCGCTGAAGTGTCGGCATTCCTTGCAGCCCAGTCGCCGCTGATTGACTAACCGATGCAACGATTTGATCGCCCAGTTTGTATTCAATTTCATAAGCCTCAACTGACCTGTCATCACGCATTAACACGTCGAAATGAACTTGATCTGTGCTGTAGTACCGCGTTCGGCTCGGCGTAATACTCACTACCTCAGGAGGTTGGTCAGCATAAACGCCAATAACCACATCAACGATGGAGCTATTGCCTACGTCGTCAAATACCTCAACCTCAATCGGGTAGCGATTAAACTCGCCCGCTTGAGACACATCGAAGGCGGGCGCTGTCACTAATTGCAAAGCACTATACGCACGCAACACACCAGGAATTTGCTCAATCGGAAAATCATCTCCGCTCAGCATATCGCTTTGATTTCCGGTAAGGAGATAGCGACCGTTGCCGAGCGCGGCCACACCGCGGGCTTCGGCACGAACCGCGCCGACATTGTCAAAACCTGTGACTTTTAGGACAAATTCGCTTAGCTCAATAACACTCGCTATATCATCACCACCGTCAGCACCAGATAATGTTGGAGAGCTAATATTAACGACTGGGGGCTCTTCGTCTTGACCAAGGGTCACCGAAACCGTATTACTCTGAGCACGCTGTTCAGCAGAGTCAAAGGCTACAGCGTAGACCCGCAAAGCTTGAGCTACTTGAATATTTTCGGGGGTCTCATAAAGGTAAGCATATGGCGCTACTTGGTCCGCCCCCACAAATTGCTCATTAACATAGAATTCAACTCGATCAACTGCCAGATCATCAGATGCGTTTGCACGTAACTGAAGCGGCAGACCTGAAACAAAAGACGCACCTTCAACAGGGTTTGACAAGGCCACCGTTGGCGGCTGGTCTGCCTTCACCGGCACGCGCACCAATGATGACATATTAATTTCCTGATGATAGTCGGTAACGCGGGCTTGCAGGCGCAACGTACTACCAATGTCTTCGGCGCTGAGAGGACGGCTGAATCGAATAACCGTCGACTGAGTATCTAAACCATTACCCACAAAATCAGGGTCGGCGTATTCTCTTGTTGCGTAAACTTCTCCGTCAATCAAAAGCTCAACCAAAGTCCCAAGACTCAACGTTTCATCACGCACTTCAACTGCAATTTGCAACTCGCCACCGGCCGTAGCTTGACTATCGGAGCTCGGCGATAAGATACTGACCGTCGGCGGTCCATTCTCCACTACACGAACCAACTTAGATGGCGCAGCTTCGGCACCGTTTCTCACATTAACTTGTGCTCCAATCGCAAGCGATGTTTGAGTTGTTGCAATATTCGGCAAATTAACGCGAGACTGCCACAACTCAAACATCTCCTGCGCTGGCGTACCACTAGTACCCACTGCATCCCGAATCTCGATTAAGGGATAGGTAGCAGTGTCAACTTTAGCCCCATCAAAAAAGAAATCGACGCTCTGAATACCACTGCGTTGTGCCACATCCGGCAGCAGCCCTAACGATGACTCCACCTGCATGACAAGTGGCGAAGACTCGACCATACGCTGGCCATTGAGCGGCCTCGAAAATGTGTAAGAAGGAATTGTGAAAGACGGAGCCGACACTACCTGTACCACGCTGTCATCAGAGCGATATACCTGCCCAGCACTATCAGTAGCTTGCGCACTAACGACAAGCGATCGCCCCTCTAACTGAGCTGATATCGGCAAGGTCAATTCATATGGCTCACTCTCTATAGAGCCGACTAAGGCGCCATCCAAGTAAAACCCAACTTCCTTTACCCCGACATCGTCATCGGCCTGCGCGCTAATCCGCAAGTCAGTCTCAGATACTACCGACGCCGGTAAACTAAGCGTTACCGAAGGTAGCGCATCTAGCGCCGCGACAGGCACGACCAAACTTAAGTCAGCCAGCGATATCTTTACACTCGCGGGGCTTTCCTCAGCAATTGCCACACTGGCACTGAGTTCTTGCCGCCGATTTTGTTGTAAATAACTTACGGAACCTTCGTCGATAGCCATTAATGGAGCAGCAATACCAGCGAGAGAGGTACGCGAGCCATCACTAAATACGCCTTGAATCTCTGGTAATGCGAAAAAGGTGTTCAATCGAGGAAGAACAAACGGCACACCAGGCTCTAGCCCCTTAACAGCGAGGCCTTCCAATTGTTTATTAAAATCAACTAAAACTGGGACCTGAACGCTAGGTAATCCGTCATAAGACACCGTAATAGCAACATCGACACCGTCAGTGGGCTTGATTGGTCGTAATACACCGGCCGGCGACACTGAAACATAATCTTGATCAGATGACTGATAACTAACGCCGTTGCCGGCTCCAGCTAGAGGTACTAAACCACGGAATTGAAAATCAACCGACGGAACGATCACCGGTCGCTGAAGTGCATTGGTGATTGTAATCCGTGTATCTGAGACTACCAGAGCATTGGCTTGTTCTTGAATAGAATCGCCGGCAAATGCAACAGTCGAAATAGACTTCTGATTGCCATGTGCATCAACCACTGCAATATCCAGCAGTATCACCGCATCAAATGCGATCTCATCGTTGCTTAAACTCTGGTTCAACGGCAAAACGAACACGAACTCAGTCTGCCCTTCTACCTGAGGCACTAATCGAATTGACGTATCGGTTCGGGCAAAAGCATTACGTTTCGCCTCAAACACTACGCCACCACTCGAGCGCAAATCAGACGCGCGAATTCCGGCGACATCAAATGTCAAATAAGCAATATCAACATCATCATCGGCATCAACATGTACACGTAACAACTGGGCGTCAGGCGGGCCAACAATCTCTACTCGATTGAAACTTAGAGATGGGTCGCTATTGTTCTCAGTAAACGTCTCGGTGAGTACTTCGACAACATCGTCTCGACGCTCCACGCTGACCACAGGAGAAGCCCCGCGTGGCAGCAGTGTTGGAAATCCGACAGAGCAGGAGTCAGTGTGATGAACGTCACTAACAAGCTCTGATAGCTCAATAGAAGTCAACGCCTCAGAGCTACCAACTTTAAGCGCAACAAGCGATGAACAAGCGCCGATGTTAGCTGTATATGGCACGCTGCGAGATCCACTCTGGTCAGCCCCCAATACTGAGGTATCTGCCACTCGAATATCCAACTGAGCAGAAGCCGAGCTGAGATACGCTAATAGCAGTGCAAACACCGCATACCGTGCTCGCAAACAATAATTAAAGGGACTCAAACAGCGCATAATCCCTTACGATAAAAATCCAAATCCTGCCTTCCAGAGCTCGAAGCTCGGCGTAATTAGAGTTGACCAGAATGTAGGGGTCTTACTCAACGTCTAAGTGGAAGACGAAAGATATTCTAAACTTTCGTTAATGTCAAAGGCTCGCTAAATTAGATTTGATAGTTCACACAACCCATTGTTTTATATGAAACATCAATTACTACAGTAAATTCTACGTACTCATAACTTCATAAAAGTTAGATAAAGGTCTATTAATCCAGCAGCAACATTAATGCCTTATATCGGATAAAATTGGCCCATGAATGGTGTCCAACACTACTAGAGCGGACACCAAACAACGCCAAGCAGGATGCTCCTTAGCCAATCGAAAACTCGCTAAGGTACTTCTTGAATAGCTAACAATTGCTGATGCTAAACACTTAGGTCGACCCCAGTTCGGACCAATAATTTGCGACGCTAATCGTTCGATCTCGCATCATACCTATTGAGGAGCGAGTAGAACCGCCGCCATTTTTATAGCTTTTCACCTACGCCACTCCCATCCATAAGCAATAATTTATTTAAATCGAACTAAGTCAGACAATCTAAACAATATTGACATTCTCGCTAACACTTTTGAAAAACACTTATTGCCGCCGCAATTATCTTCAGGTTTTTCGAGATTATTATTTGATTTATCTAAATATATTTCAGTCTGTTGATTCATATTGTCATACCAAACGGGTTGATTACGTGTTTGATTTTGCGCAATAATCAGGTACAGCACCAACGACAAATATCGCTTCAATATATAAGTATATCTTATGGATAAACGTTTAAGACATCTTAGCTTAATGCGTTGCTTTGAGGCGGCAGCTCGACACAATAGTTACAGTCACGCTGCCAATGAGCTTTCGATAAGCCAAGCCGCGGTTAGCCAGCAGGTACGCAATCTCGAGCAAGGTCTAGGCGTTAAACTGTTTGTGCGGCGCGGACATTCCATGCTCCTAACACCGCAAGGAAAAACCCTGCATGAACATGTTCAGCGCGCATTCAACGATCTATTAAATGGCTTTGACCGGATCCAAATAGAGCCTCAATCGGGGGTATTGATAGTCAGCACAACCTTGTCGTTTGCATCCATTTGGTTAGTTCCGAGACTCTGGAAGTTTGCTGAAGCCCATCCTGGAATTAAGGTGAAAGTAATGGTTTCAGACGAACTAGAAGACGTAAGGCACTCAGAAATAGACGTGGCTATTCGCCAAGGTGACTCAACAGTCGACAATGTCGAACAACGGCTATTGTTTACTGACCCGGTATTCCCAGTATGTTCGCCAAGCCAGTTAGAACGATTTCCGCTTAGCTCCCCTGAAGCCATCGAATGTTGCAATTTGCTTGAAGCCAATAATCCTGGGCGGTTCAGCTGGGAACATTGGTTTGCGATAGTTGGCGCGGAGTACCAGCCCGACAAGCTAAGCTGGATCGAGCCGATGTCTTGGGAAATGGCGATTAATTCAGTGGTAACCGGGCAAGGCATTTGCTTGGCTCCGTCGATTTTAGTCAAACAACAAATCGACAACGGCATTCTGGTTCGTCCGTTTAAACAACAAATTGAACCCGGCCTACGCTTTACCTTTATTTACGACCCAGAATCCCCAAGACAGCAGCGAATTAAGCTGTTTTACGAATGGTTAAAGGCAGAGCTAGACGCCTACTTCGAGGAATAACTTGCGAGCCCGATCATCAATAGCTAAGGCTGGATGCAAACCCACAGCCCCCATAGAACCCAAAACAGATAACCGCATCAACAACTTAGAGCAGCCGTGCTATGCAAATAACGTTACCAATTGAAACGTGATTACGGCGCCCACGTATGCAAGTAGTGAGTAACCAATAAAACTATAAACGGGTATTCGATTGTTGCCCACCTCTTTGCGCATTACCGCCAACGTGGAGGCGCACTGCAGGGCCAACACGTAGAACACAAGCAATGCCATGCCTGACGCCATCGACAAGCCGTCGGCCTGCACATTGGCAGCTAAGCCAGCGATATTCTCATCCGCGCCGTCAATTCCAAACATGGTGCCAAGCGTGCCTACAAACACCTCTCGTGCAACGAACGATGCCAATATTGCGACTCCATAACGCCAATCTAAATCCAGAGGTGCAAAAATTGGTTCAATTATGCGACCAAGCATCCCTAGGTAGGAACTCTCAAGGTTGCCAGCCCCATTCGGAAAATAACCTAATACCCAGACCAATACGGTGACCACAAAAATCACATTGCCCGCCTTTTTGACGAACGCCTTGGCACTATTTATCGAACGTTCGATTAACGGCTTAAACGACGGCAAACGGTACGGCGGCAGCTCAAGAATAAACGGCACGTCTTCTTCGTTCTTAACCGCAAACTTAGACAACATCGCTGACACTACAAGCGCAGCCACGATACCTAACATATACAAACCAAAGAACACCACACCACGCATATCGAGCAAACCACCCAATACCTTAGTCGGCGGGATCAACACCAACACAATTAAGCTATAAACCGGTAAGCGAGCCGAGCACGACATTAAAGGTATGGTCAATATGGTCAATAAACGACGTTTTGGCGACGCAATAGTACGCGCTGCAAACATCGCCGGAATTGCACAAGCAAATCCCGACAAATACGGCACAAAGCTCATGCCACTTACCCCGGCGGCACTCAGCGCTCTATGACAGATTACGGATGCCCGCGCTAAATAACCCGAGTCTTCAAGCAAACCAATAATGAAAGTTAGTACCATAATCTGCGGCACAAACACCAGAAAAGAGCCCACACCACCAAAAACGGCATCCACCAAGAAATCTTTAAACACGCCGTCGGACAGGTGACTAGTCGTAAACTGGCTCAACCAACTCACGCCCGCTTCAACCCCATCCATAAGGGGCACGGCCCAAGTGAAAATGGATTGGAACAATAGCAGCATGATCAGCACGAAGGCTATTCCACCCATAATGCCGGACAAAAAGAATCGATCTAAACGGTTTTGTGTGCGGAGCAAACGATCTACATTCGCTCCATACTTGGCATGTAACTGGTGCGCTCGGACTACCGGATCGAAATCTAGATCGAGTGTTGATGCCGGCAGAAACAATTCAGGATCAGTCGCCAAGGTATCGAGCGCTTCCGACAATTCCTCTAAGCCTTGGCGCTGACGCGTCGAAATAGCGTATACCTTACAACCAAGGTCCCGCTCCAAATTCTCGACATCGACGGTTTCGCCAACTCGGGCGATTTCGTCCATCATATTCAATGCGAACACAACCGGAACGTCGGCTTCTAGCGCGAATTTCTGAGCCTGTAAAGCAAACACCAAACTACGTTCCAAACGGGTCGAATCCAGCATGCACAGCACGCCTTTAACCCGCTTATTGCTTATGTAGTCGACAAACTGGTCAACCGCAATCTGCTCATCCTTGGAAATTGGATCCAGCGAATACGTACCCGGAAAGTCGATTAAAATATGCTTACGAAACGAAGCTGTTTTGATTTCTACGGTAACGCCCGGAAAATTAGCTACCTTTTGATTAACCCCGGTCAGGCGATTAAACAGGAGACTCTTTCCCGAGTTAGGTTTACCAACAACAAGAATGCTGGACACAGCGAACGACCTATCTGACGCTTAAGCGTATGAAACTTGGATTGACGAAGCGATTGATTTATCTAGAGAGAAAACTCCATCACAAATCTGAAACTGGCGCGGCGCAGAAAACGGAGGGCGGTTTACACAAATAATTTCAGCGCCGACATCAATGCCAATCTCGCGCATACGCTGCAAATAAATCGCAGAAATCCCAACAAAACTTTGAACGGTAGCTTTGCCGCCTTTGGTCACATTCCAGAGCGATGCTGTTTGTGTCATGAAAATAATTCTGCGATTAAAACCCTATAGAAGAATCTAAATGATAATCATTAGCATTAAGATATGCAAGCATAAATGTCTGGCCTATGATTTAAACGGCTCTGAAATAATCTGCCCTACGCTGTCCGCGGGCGTGCCACAAATTAATCATCCGCAGCCATAACAACTCAAGCTAGATTTTACACTTCAAGAATTGACTCAAAGCCGCCGTATATTAAACGCTTACCGTCAAATGGCATTGGATTTTGATCATCTTGCATTCTAGGATCTTGCATAATCGCTTGCCAGCCAGCATCGCGTATTTCTTTAGATGGCCAGACAACGCAAGAAAACACTACTGTTTCTTGATCGCTACATTTCACCGCCAGCGGGAATGAGGTGACTTCCCCGTCAGGAACATCATCTCCCCATGCTTCGGTGATTTTAAGCGCGCCATGCTCCTTGAAGACTAGGGAGGACAGCTTCGCGTGTTCGATATATTTTTCCTTGTTAGCCGTTGGCACAGCCGCTACAAACCCATCGATATAAGACATTTCGGACTCCTTCTTTACTGAGGTCGAATAACATTGATCTTCAACAGCCGCGCGATTCTAGCGAATGCCTTGCAGCTGTAGCAGACATCTATCAAATAGAGTTTACACATTTGGGCTGATTCGCACAGCTGAATTTCGACAAATTATTAACACCGACACAGGCGGGCAAGCCAGCCACCTTCTCGACTAGTTGACCACACAACTAGATTTGCAATTCGGTGACATGCCAAAGCTCGCCAGAAGGCCCGGTTAAATAGATGACCCGGCCCCAGGGCTCATGCGTGATTGGCGTATATTTTAGATTGCCCTCGTCAATGCCAGCAATGGTAGTCAATGCCTCGTCAAGATCAGCAACGACTAACTGCAAAGACAGCTCTTTCACCGACTGGTGTTGTGCATTGCGCATTAGGAAAAACGTTGATCCACCACCTATCAGAATAGCCAGATCCGCATTGGCTTCGTCTGCCTCAAAGCCCAGAGCTTTATAAAATGCCAGCGACACGTCAAAATCATCGCAAGGGATGAATACCCGTAACTCTTTTATTTGCATGCTTTAATGACTTCCGATAACCGATGTTTGAATTCAGCACTTTGATAATGCAAACGCTTTCCAAGCATACCGAATGCTAGCCAAAAATAGGCGCCAAACGAAAACCATATCCATAACGTCTCGCTCGGCGCCAACATACTAATCTGGCTAGTTGCGCATTAAGCTTTATCTAATGCTTGGCTCACATCAGCAATAATGTCGTCGATATGTTCAATGCCCACCGATATCCTAATTAAATCAGCGCTTACACCAGCTGACGCTAGCTCTTGTTCATTCAATTGTCGATGCGTAGTTGAGGCTGGATGGCACGCAAGTGACTTCGCATCACCGATATTCACTAAACGCAAAATCATTTCGAGCGAATCGATAAACCGCGCGCAGGCTTCTACGCCACCATCGACACCAAAACTCAAAATACCTGACGCCTTTGAATTAGTAATCTTCTGACAGTTTTCAAAGTGCGGGCTATCGGCCAATGCCGCATAACTTACCCATTTAACTTTTTCGTGTTGCTGAAGATAAGCGGCTAATTTTTCAGCATTTTCACAATGTCGATCCATACGCAACCCGAGCGTCTCAAGACCTTGTAAAATTTGAAACGCATTCATCGGCGACAACGCTGCGCCGGTATTTCTGAGCGGTACCACACGACAACGCCCTATGTACGCTGCAGCACCTAAGGCCTCAGTGTAAACAACATCATGATACGAGGGGTCTGGCTCATTCATCACTGGAAAACGCTCCTTATTCGCTACCCAATCGAATTTACCAGAATCGACAATTGCCCCACCAATCGAGGTGCCATGGCCGCCAATATACTTGGTCAACGAGTGCACCACGATGTCTGCACCAAGCTCAAACGGTCGGCACAAATATGGTGTCGCCACGGTGTTATCGACGATCAACGGCACGCCGTGCTTATGGGCTATTTCGGCTAAGCGGCTAATATCGACGATATTGCCAGCGGGGTTTCCGATGGATTCGCAGAACACCGCTTTGGTTTTACCATCAATGGCTTTTTCAAATCCATCAAAGTCATCGTGCGAGACCATGCGCGCCTCAACGCCTTGCCTTGGCAAGGAGTGCGCAAAAAAGTTGTAGGTGCCGCCATACAATTCACTGGTACTAACAATATTATCGCCAACCTCACACAAACATTGAATCGCATAAGTAATTGCGGCCATTCCAGACGCAACGCATAAGGCGCCAATCCCACCTTCCATAGCGGCAATACGCTTCTCCAACACATCAGTAGTTGGATTCATAATACGCGTGTAAATATTGCCCGGCACTTTAAGATCAAATAAATCAGCGCCATGTTGTGTATTGTCAAACGTAAACGATGTGGTCTGGTAAATCGGAACCGCGGCGGCCTTTGTGGTTTCTTCTGACTTGTAACCTTCATGCAAGGCTATTGATTCAAGTTTCATACTGTTTGACTCCTAGAGTGATGATTTTTTTACTTAACGCTAAGCTAAAACGACGAGTAGTTGCACAGCGATGACTGCCGAAAGCGTACTGACAGAGCGCACTTTCGCGCATACCGGTGGGCTAAGCTATTAACGGCGTTTCAGCTTTTATTGTATTAGTATTATGGCGGACACTAAATCTAATACGATTACTTCCTTGCGGCCAGCTTTTTAAACCAAAACATCGGGCAAAATAAAGGGTAAAGCGCCATTTCAAACTCTGCTATGCACTTAGCCTACAGCGCCGCCCGACTACCAATCACTCCACTGCTGGAACCAAAACCCTACTAACTCCAATTCGGCCGCATCCGACTTTGACGATGGCTCGGCACTATCATCAACAAATAATAGCAATACAAACATCAGTGATGTGACCGGCAAAACCGCCAAAACATATTGTTTAAACCGCATCGCTAAGAAAAGCGAAGCAAGCGCAAAACTCGATAACATTAGGGTCCAGGCAACGACCTCATTATTCCATCTCATTGGCCAATCCAGACCACCATTGAGAAGTAGATGCAACAACGCGATACCTTCAGGAATTAGCGGCATAGCAGCCAACAATACAATAAGCCTACGATGTGGTTGGGGCATTACCTTACTAGAAGTTTTGGAAGATTCACTTATTGCGAGACCTTGGTTAGACGTACCCCATCGACCACCATCTGCCAAGTTCCATCCACCTCATGTGGCGCTTCGCTAACCTCAAAAGTAGTTTTAATCGGACCCAAACCAACAACAAAACTATCGCCCTTAAATTCCTGAAGTGGACCATTTACAGAAGTTGTGACGCCCTTCTTTAGTCGCTTATAAGACACACTCCCATCAGCAAGAATGAGTAAGGCCATCTCTTGGCTTCGCCAATCTCCAGCATAGATTAACTTGTCTTCCGGCAATGGCTCACTGCATGCAGTCAGCAGCGCCAGCAAAAGCGCGATTATTCCAAGTCTAAATTTCATCGTATCCTCCTATCTGTTCTCACCTATGATGCGAACGTAAGTTTATCATCCTAACCACCGAGTTGCTTTTGATCGTTATAGTGAGCCTTCAGCCATAAGAGCCGTCAGCCAATAAGAGCCATCAGCCATAAGAGCCTTCAGCCATTAAGAGCCTTCAGCCATTAAGAGCCTTCAGCCATTAAGAGCCTTCAGCCGTAAGAGCCTTCAGCCATCAGCACTTATTCAGCGCACCGTATCAGCCAACACCACACGCTTCAACCCGCACGGATTCATAATATTATCCGCGAGCTTCCTCGCGTATCGTGAGCTTAATATCGGCAGCAGCGCCAATGAACCAAGCATCAAAACTGATGCCTCCCACTCATTGCGAATATAACCGTAAAGACCCGCGGCGAGTAAGCCCTTCATAACAAACCCATGCAAAACATATATGTACAAAGACTCTTCTCCGTACATCGTAAAAAAATGTCGATTCTTTTGCGCCAAAGTTAACAACGCCATGCCCACTGAAAAAGCCGCAATATAGATCAACAATCGATAACCCATACCCAGCCACCATTCAACTCCCAAGCCAGAATAAGACCGGCTTCCGTAGAGCCACCGAACATTAATGTTGTTAGCATCGGGCATAACAATAAGCAGGAGAAGTATTAGCGCAATAAAGCCACCTCCAACCGCCCTACTCATGCGATATGCTTGTATCTTATCCATTATTGACGAATGACAATAATGCCCAATAAGGAAGAAGGGGAAAAACACGAATGTCCTTGAAAAGGACAAGTTGTAATCGTAGCTATTCAGTCCACAGGCAAGCCCCAGAACAATGGAAAGTGCGATGGGGAACTTAAACTGCGCGACAATCGGTAATAGCATCCGCCATAAAGCCAAACTAAACAGATACCAAAGAATCCAGTAAGGAATTAAAGGTGATATTACTAAAGCGGTCCTAGAAAAAGCATAATAATCAAATAGTGAATAGACTATTTCTAAACAGACATAAGGAATGACTAGGTTGCCAACGATCTTTCTGAATAAGGAACTATCAATTTTCGATGCCGTTAACACGCCGGATACATAGGCAAACATTGGCATATGAAATAAGTATATGAATACGTATACGGACTTAAGCCATTCAAACTTATCAATTAACGGCTCAATAGCATGGCCTACCACCACCAACGAAATCAGATAAAATTTAAAATTGTCTAACACTACATCACGCATAAACACCTTTGATGGTTAATATGTTGACCTGACTAACTACCGTCGATTTTGCGCTTATGTTTCAAAGCACAAGATTTGCAAATGCAGGCTTTGTTTTTAGCGTCGTTTGGCACCTGATTTAACAAGCTATCAGGAAACGCAATATCACTACTAGTGCACCAGCAACCTCCTCCGTCACTACCAGACACTAGGTTCCCGCAGTAATTCTCGTTACCGCATAGCGGGCATGTTTTTGCCGATACATTTACGTCTAATTGCAAAACTGATCCTTAGAAAAAAGTTCGAGTGAATTTCTATATAGCTTGATAAGATACCTAAAAACTACAAACTTTCCAGCATCACAAACCATCTGAAAAACAACCCATGAACATCTGTTCTTATTTAACTTTTAAGTTCAACTGCACTCCCGTCGATATCAGCAGTAATGGGTAGTGATTCGTCACGGGACTTAGTAACGAGTATATTTGTTGTTGCCTAACACAGCCGCTAGTAATGCAAGCACCAACCTCATTTTGATTATTCAGATACCAAAATCAACGCTCTGCTGTTCAGTTGAAGCACTCGCGATTAATACATCGCAACGGCCATCTGAATTTACCGCTTGAGTTATTTGCTAATGATTACTGACCCATTATTTTTAAAGCGATATATGGCGCCACAAAAAACACCAATGTCATAACTTTATAATGACTCAGAAAGTCAAAATACTTGGCATCAAGTTCCTTTGTACCGACCCCAAACACCTTATTGTGGATCGATATTATCGCTCCCCTCATGAAAACAATAACAATAGTCGCCAACATAAGATAAGCAATATTGACCAGTGACGCCCAACCTATTAACTCTGTTAACTGTGAAAGTGTCATCATAATTTCATTCCTATCGGTGTAGCACTGCGTTAAATCTTGTCAGACCTAGTTCAATCTAAACCCGCCAAGATCATTAAGTTTCTTTCTGAAAATAGCTGTTATAAAACTGTTTTGCGGTTCGACCACTTTTACTCGCTCGCACTTGTGCAAAACTTAATGCCTCCGCTCTAAGTAACTCTCGGTCTCCTTCGTACTCTTTAAAATAACTCTCTACCACCTCTAAATACGCCTGCTGATTACCGTGGTAAAAAGATAGCCAGAGACCAAACCTGTCGCTAAGTGATATTTTCTCCTCGACGCTGTCGCCGTAGTGAATCTCGCCATTATGACTGACGTTTACCGCTTGATTCTCATTTTGATATTCAGGAACCAAGTGCCGACGATTTGACGTGGCGTATATTTTGACATTGTCAGGTGGCGACTCAATTGAACCCTCTAAGATTCGTTTGAGTCCTTTATATCCCTTCTCGCCTTCCTCAAAAGACAAATCATCACAAAACACAATGAACTTGTACGGCAAGTCTCTAATCACGTCCGATATATCAATCAGATCATCCAGATCTTCTCTGTCTATTTCAATAACGCGCAACCCTTTTGCTGCGTAGGTATTCAACAGAGCCTTGATGAGCGAAGACTTCCCTGTGCCTCTTGCGCCCCAGAGTAAAACATTGTTGGCTGGCAAATTATTTAAAAATCGCTCAGTGTTTTCGATCAACTGTTCTTTTTGTCGATCAATTCCAATGAGGTCATCGAAACAAAGTTTATCTATGTGTTTTACTGGTTTTAGAAACTCTTTTTTAGCGCGCCAAATAGCAGCATAGTCGTTTCGAAAGTTAATTTTTTGTTGCATTGTTCTCGGCTTGTATTAAGGACTTTTAAAAGCATTGATCTCGATCTAAGCACAAAGCGTGCTCACTTTTGAAGCTGGCGGCATTTGACTGTCAATATGAATAGTGCAGATAGGCGATGAGATAATTGAATATTCTATGCCAAAATACTCGGCGCGATGAAGTAATTTATCCCCTCAATCAGAAAAGCCTTAGGGCCTTTAAGACATAATTAGGCAGAGCACGTGCGAATATAAGCGGGCAAAACTTGCCTACGTGGAAGTAATCTCGACTAAAGAGCTTATAAACCAGCGTGCTTCACATCACTCCTTAATGCGGCACGCTGGTCTAATTTTAAATAATGTGAAACTAGTTTGGCTTACGGAACTTAAGCGTGAATCGGTCAGTATTCCCTGTGACGGATTTACGCCCTACTTCATAGCGCAATTCGTCATCAGCCTTATAATGCAGGTCAGAAAATGCTACGAATTCGAACCCTGAATCGAGCGCTTCCTTGATAATCTGCACGGGATCGACTCGACGACGATTCTCACTGCCAAAAGGCTCCATATGGCGACGAGTATGATCAACCACACCGTAAATACCGCCTGGCTTTAACGACTTAAACGCCGCGTCATTAATGTTCTTACGACCCGCTGCATCAAAGTTATGCATATTGCGAAATGTCAGAATTGCATCAAATCCGCTGGCACCAAACTCAAACGCATTAATGGTTCTTAGCCGCGGCTCGGAACCATCGGTGATCTCATACTCGGCGTCGAGAATATTGATTTTGTCCATGCCGGCTTGAGTGATCAAATTGTCTTTTATCCTTGATGTACCAATCGCCACGGTCAAGCTACCTTCGTCACGCAGTGTCGGCGCAAGCAGCTTGGTATACCAACCACCACCAGGAATCAGTTCTAACACCTTCATATTCGGCTCGATTCCGAAAAAACTAAGGGTTTCGACTGGTCGGCGATTAGCGTCTCGCGCTTTTTCATCGTCACTCCGTAACTCTGATTGCATCGCAACGGCTAATTTGGTTTCAAATGGCGACGGTTCGTCTTGAGCTTGTGCTGTTAAGCTCATCAATAAAAGTGGTAAGAGTAAAAATCGCATTAGTGCTCCCTGTAGAAGTATCGGTTTATTGTGGTAGCGAGATTGTACCCATCTGCAAGCGAATCAAGGTGAACATTGAGTGACGACGAGCTACTTAGCCGCTAATTCAGCAAACAAAATATCTCGCCAAGCGTCTTTACTGAGTAATCCGCGATGATGAAAAAATACAATCTGCGCCACTCGTCGAAACAAACCGTTCGAAATCATAAAATTGACTAGCGAATCCGGCGCTCCGAATTGATTATAAGCGCTACGTAAACGCTTTTTAACGGGGTAGCGCTTCACCATAGAGCGAATCTGATCTTGCGGTAACGCTAAGCCATGTCGGAGGTGTGCAGCCACGGCGACGCCTAGTTGCTCGCCGATCTCAATACTCGGATGAATACCTCCTGCGGTAAGCGGCGACACCATTCCGGCTGCATCACCGACCAAGCAAACATTACCGTCAGCCCAAGGACTCACTACCCCACCGCACGGAATCAAGCCACCGCGACCACTCAACATGGTGGCGTCAGATCCAAAGTAACTCTTCAAAAACTCAAAGAACGGACGCAATTTAACGTGCTTACCAGGTTTAACCGCAACCCCAAGTTGCACCGTTTTTACTCCTTTAAACAACCAACCGATATAGCCTGGCGCGTAGTCGGAGTTGATAAATACATGTAAAAAATCCGCATCCAGTTCGTCGAACCCGTCAACCTCATACTCTGCGCCACATAACACCTGTTGATTAGTGCCCAAGCCCAACTGCTTCGCCATAGCTGAATTGGCTCCATCAGCAGCCACTAAATACGAAGCGGCGAGCTCTTGCTCCTCAAGTATTACTTCAGACTCACGACGGGTTACCTCTTGCACCTGAGTAGACGATTCAATATTTGCACCGGCCTCAACCGCGCGATCAGCCATCCAGGTAAGCACTCGTTGTGTATCTGTCGCCACGAACGAATACCCCGGCGAGCGAAGGTCAATATATTGCATATTTGGTGCGTAGAGTCTAACCCCTTTGATACGCCGCATAAGCTCGGCCGGAAGCGCCACCATGTCGGCGATCTCTTGCACAAATATGCCGGTACTTTGAGTATACGCGCCCGGGGCTATTTTGCGTTCAAACACACGGGTATCGAGTCCATTCAACGCAGCCTGTCGTGCACAAGCCAAGCCC
Organism: Arenicella xantha; assembly: GCF_003315245.1. NCBI lineage: Bacteria > Pseudomonadati > Pseudomonadota > Gammaproteobacteria > Arenicellales > Arenicellaceae > Arenicella > Arenicella xantha. The sequence continues at coordinate 67,081 of NZ_QNRT01000006.1, forward strand.
GCAAAACTACCGCCTACAACGGCTAAATCACAACGATCCATCTCTATTCTCACTGGTTCGGATTACTAGGAGATAAGAGCGTAACGCAAGCCAGAGCAATAATATGGCGCTCCACACAATGCTCATAGAAACATCATGTATGGTTGTGCCGTGAGATTTAATAAATACGCGCCGCGCTAAAAGCCCGTGGTTAACTATTCCCTTAGTTAAATATTCCGAGGGTTATTTATTCCGAGGGTTAAATGTTCCGACGGTTAACTCTTCATGTAGTCAACTCTTCATGTAGTCAACTCTTCATGTAGTCAACTATTCTTGTAGTTAACTATTCTTGTAGTTAACTATCGATACTCGTATTTGCTTCGACTTGCACAATTGGCTGGTACAACTCACGAAATTCTCTGGGCATGCGTGCGGGCTTACCCGATTTGATATCGATACACACGTAGTCAACTTCTGCTTGTACCAAAACCTTAGCATCGGCAACCCGTACGATTTGAAACTGGCGTGTTATGCGTAACTTCTTATCATTACGTAATACCCATGCGCCAACCATCAGCGAGTCGCCTTCAAACGCCGCATTAAGATACAGCGCACGGCTTTCACGCACCGCCATTCCCAAACCAAACTCAGTCGCCTGCTCACAATCAATACCCACGGCTAGCGAATGCGCGCGAGCACAATCGTCTACCCATTTCAGATACACCGAATTATTCACATGCTGATAACTATCGATGGCCGACGCATCAACGCGAATGTTTAATATAAATGGATCTGGATAAACCCAATTAGGTTGCGGAACAGAACTCATGGTATCAGGGGCTTGAATTGTCGATTTAGTCACAATGTATCTCGTTTAATCAGGCCGACCACTAACAGCAGCAGAGCGACGGCCACCAATAATGCGGCAACAATAAAATACACATGCAGCATGCTGTATAACTCAGCGTATAGCGCAGGCACAATCTCGTTACGACCTAAATAGAGACTCATCAGGTACGACACAATGCCGATTCCCACAAAGCCGCCCATTGAACGTAATCCATTCAAGGTCGCTGAAGCACTGCCTAGCTGCTCATGGCTCACCGAGTTTAACGCGGTATGAATAATTTGGGTATCGACGATACCAATAGATAACCCCACCAGCGCCAAGCCGATGATTACTAGCCAAACACTCGACGATTCCCCCAACACAGCAAAGCACAGCATGCCCAGCAACATAATGGTAAACCCAATCAACAAGAGGTCTTTAATCTTATAGCGCTCCGTCAACCGTCCCGACATCGGCGCGACCAATGCGGTAAGTAAAGCCTGAGATATCAATAGCCAACCAGTGGTCAGCGCATCTAAGCCGAGAATATATTGCAAAAACAAGGTCAGCGTAAACGACAGCGCTAAAATTGCGCTGTAAGCCAAAAAGTTAACCGTTCCCAACAACGCAAAAACCGGATTATGCAAAAACAAAGACACCTGCAATAACGGATCTTTGCGCTTGGTTTGAAACCAGCAGAAACCGCCAAACGCCGCTAGACCAGCAAGCAACATAAATTGCCCGATCAGCGCACCAGTTTTAAAAACCGACACCGCAATTAGACCCAACGACAGCATGTAAAGGCTAGTATCAAGCCATCGTAGCCGCGTATTTCGATTGCCGTAACGCTCCCATGACAAACACACAGAGCCGATAAAGCCGGTTAACAGTAAGGCAATGCCAGGCAGAATAAAAACCCAACGCCAATCGGTGTGGGTTAACACATAACCACCAAACAGCGGCCCCACAACAATTCCCAAATAAGCGATGGCGATATAAATCCCCATCACTCGCGCCTTGTGTTGCGGTGGTGGAATACTGTTTACCAGCGCCAACGCACTGGCGAAAATAAATGCGCCACCAGCGCCCTGCAAACACCGCGCGGCAATCAACGAAATTGCAGAATCCGCAAAGCCGCCGAGCAAACAAGCACAGCCTGAAATCAGCGTGCCTATCGAAAAAATCTTGCGTCGACCATAAATGTCCGCCAGTTTACCGGCCGGCAGCACCATGCAAGCACTGCTTAGAATATGCCCTAGCGTCAACAAACTCACACTCTCAGCGGTTAAACGCAGGTCGGCTGCCATACTGGGTATCGCCAAAGTAGTTGAGTGCATTAACAACGGTGCGAGAAACGAGCCAGCAAGTATCACCAACAACGACAAACCTTCGCGCGAAATAGGCTCAAGCTCGGTTGGCTCTGCGCGTTGCGAATTAGCCGACGCAGTCATAAGGTTGCTCCGGTCACCTTAACGGCATGGCTTGGCGCTAAGCTTGGAACCGGCCCATGCTCAATAGCTTGATCGAGTACTTGAAATACCGCCCCTGCTTCCTTCAAGCGTTTTAGCTGATGAAACACAGCTTTGGCATCGGGGTAATTCATTTGCAAAAACACCAGCCACTGCTTCGCGCGGTTGCCAACAAACATCGGATGCTTCTTTTCGGAAACGGCTAAATACTCTCTCAGTAACACAAGGATCTCATTAAAACTAAATTCATTGCTCGGCCTACCCTCGTCATGAGCAGCGAGGCATGCCGCCAGCTGTGGAAACGACAACGCGCCACGACCCAACATAATATCGCCGCAACCACTCTGCTCGCGGGCCTTTAAGGCATCGCTTATCGTCCAAATTTCGCCATTGATTATAACGGGAATACTCAGTTCATCAGACACCGATTTTACCAAGCTCCAATACGCCGGTGGTTTATAGCGGTCTTCGCGAGTGCGCGCATGAATGCACAGCTCATTGGCGCCCGCGGACTCGATATGGTGGGCAATCTCCAGCAAGTAATCACTGTTGCTAAAACCTAAACGAATTTTAGCGGTCACCGGAATCGCCGGATCAACCGCATCACGCACGGATTTAACAATGTCGGCAATACGTTGCGGTTCACGCAGTAAGGCCGAACCGCCATCATTGCGATTAACCGTTTTCGATGGGCAACCAAAATTTAAATCTATACCGGCAGGCGCTAGTTGCGCCGCACGTGCCGCATTAACGCCCATATAATACGCGTTGCCGCCGAGCAGCTGTAGGTAAACTGGAGTTCCCGCTGCGGTTGACCCGCCCTGCTCTAATTCGGGAGCAAAGCGCACAAATACGCGCTTCGGAATACGCTGCTCAGTGACACGAATAAACTCGGTGACACAGCGATGGTAGCCGCCCAACTGAGTCAACACTGCGCGCATGCCAGCATCTACTACGCCTTCCATTGGGGCCAGTATCGTGCGCATAAAATGTGGTCCGGTTGAAGAGTTAGATGAAGGTCGTGAAGACTATGGTAACGTGAAGACTATGGTAAGCAGCCGTATGCAACAATAGACGTAACAGTTGAAGAGCCAATAAAAATACTGATGAAACAGTCCGCATTGTACCGAGATTGAATCCGCTTCGATAGTCGACTGCACCATAGACGTGAGATTTTTGTTACAAGTTGTCCAGCGAATACCGTAGAATTGACGGTTAAGATAAGTAAAACAACCTAATGGGAAATGATATGACTATGAATCTCGGCGTCACCGATCGGCTACAACCTATCCTTGATAAAGTAACTCGCTTAATGCAGGAAGAAATACTGGCAGCCGATGTCGAATTTCACGAAGAAGTTGGCAAAGCCGGCGACCGCTTCACCATGACAGCGCGCCAGCACGAAATTTTAGACAACCTTCAAGCCAAAGCTCGAGCGCAAGATCTTTGGAATTTTTGGTTAACAGACTCCAAGCGCGGCTATGGTCTATCAACGGTTGAGTATGCTCACCTAGCCGAACAAATGGGTTGGTGTGTGCTTGGCCCACAAGTATTCAATTGCTCGGCACCGGATACCGGCAACATGGAAGTATTAGAACGCTACGGCACTGAAGAGCATAAAAAACAATGGCTTGAGCCACTTCTTGAAAGTAAAATCCGATCTGCATATTTGATGACTGAGCCGGATGTCGCCTCCTCTGATGCTACCAATTTAAAGTTTAGCGCCGTGCGTGATGGCGATGAATGGGTATTCAATGGCGAAAAATATTGGTCATCTGGTGCTGGTGATGAACGCTGCAAAGTCTATATTTTGATGGCACGCACCGCTGGCGATGAAGCGCCACGTCATTCACAGCATTCAATGTTTGTGGTTCCTGCCGATGCCCCTGGTATTAAATCATTACGCGCCATGACTGTGTTTGGTCATGATGACGCACCACACGGCCATTTACACCTGCGCTTTGAAAACGTTCGCGTACCGGCATCAGCCTTACTACTTGGCGAAGGTCGTGGTTTTGAAGTCAGCCAAGGTCGCTTAGGCCCAGGACGAATCCATCACTGCATGCGTGCCATTGGACAAGCTGAGCGTGCACTCCAACTAATGTGTAAACGATCATTAAACCGAACTGCGTTTGGCCGCCCGTTAGCCAAGCTCGGAGCTAATTATGACATTATCGCCGACTGCCGAATTGCCATTGAGCAGGCGCGTCTATTATGCCTAAAAGCGGCTTGGATGATGGATCAAGGTGACCCGCAGGCCGCAGCGCCGTACATCTCTCAAATCAAGGTTGTAGCCCCGAATATGGCGCTCAAGGTTATTGATGAAGCAATGCAAATGTTCGGTGGTACTGGCGTGTCGCAAGACACACCGCTGGCGGATATGTATGCGCAAATGCGTACGCTACGCTTTGCTGATGGTCCAGATGCGGTACACCGCATGCAAGTAGCTCGTAAAGAACTTGCGGCCTACCGATAAGCCGGCAATGAAAACAAGCAACGAAAGCCGCTAACTAACCACAGCCAACCAATACTAAGCCGACGCTAAAATGGCGCCGGCTTGTTTCGGCTGACACCGAGTTCCTCACTTTGGCGCTCGACGTAAGCGTAAGCGGCCTTCCAGTCATCCGCGAAATACTCGCGGATGGCTTGGACATGCGAATCAATTAGCAGCGGCTCGTCGTTGAGCCAGCTGTCTGGTGCAAAGCGAATCAAGCGCATCATAATGCCTGACACACGCACCATCACCTTCTCCTTCATGCGTTTCACAAACGTGTAGTCCTCAATACCCGTGCCAATTAGCCGAGCATGATCATCTTCTGGCGATAAGGCTTTTTCTGCAAACTGTCGACGCAAACGCAACTGCTTGTCGCTATACGATTTATGCACCGCACGATGACTCAACTTGGCTTTATCAACGCCACATTGCAGCGCGCTACACAAGGTGTCGATGTAGAAATCGGGGTCAGCAATATAATCTTCAAAAATAAGCACAATTGGCTTCTGACCGGTGACCTTTTCTACGTGTTCAAACAAACGCATATAAGTAAAGTCTTCTACTTTGCGCACGCCATTATTGGTTTCCAAATCTAGAAACTTATCAAATCGAAAAGTGTGCCCATTCTTTGCGTACAAGCGATAAGTTGATGCCGCAAGTACATCGTGACGACGCAACGAGATAATAATGCGACTACCAAATATCTCATGTACACGATCCACACGATCGAAAATAAACTCCCCTGCTTCGCGCGACATTAGAATCTTGTCGCCACGAAACCGGCGTTTCTCGCTCTCGCGCACGCGGAAGTTATTTCTTGGAATGTACTGTAAGCCAGTCAGCGCCGGAAACACCGTCTTTTGCAAAAAGGTAGAGGCGGCTCGAGCATAGCCAATGTGGAAAAACGTTTCAGGTGCCGACATAAACTTAAAATAGGGTTAACGAGGATGACTCAAGCTGATTGCATTAAGCCGATCACTCAGACTGGTTCAAATAAGTGCGCGCGATTATAGCGGTTCACTGACGTACTGCACAGCGTAAAACAACCGCTATTCTTCTGGTTCAAGCTCACCAATCACTGCCACGCCGCGCTTTAACTCGACCTCATCACGCTGATGAAGATCATAAAACCGAATGATATCGGTAAAAATCTGCACCCGGTCAACGTAATGCTTGGCTTGCCCACCCTTACTAAACGGTTCACCGTAAAGTGTCGGCAGCACCTCACGAACGCTGCGCCACTTTGTGTTGTCGAGACCACGTTTTTTCGCTTCATGATACGCATTACGAATATGCTTTAAACCCGCGTTATAAGCGCCAATTGCAAACCAAGTTCGCTCCGGCTCCTTAATGTCGTCCGGTAACTGGGCTTTTAGCTCGCGTACATAGCGTGCTGCCGCATCAATACTCTGCGACATATCCAACCGATCATCGACACCTAAAGAACGCGCGGTTTCAGTGGTAAGCTGCATAATTCCGCGCACACCGGTGGGCGATTTTGCTTCGTTCGACCAACGCGATTCCTGATACGCCATCGCGGCTAAAAGCTGCCAATCTAAGCGTCCACGTCGCGCGGCCTTACGAAACGCGAACTCATATTCAGGAAACTCCGTTTTAATTTTTCGATGAATCGCCAACACATCATAAGTAGACAAACGGTTTGGCGACTTAAAGTAGCTGGTAGCCAGCTTATTCGGCAACTTACGTTCCAGCGCGCCTTCTAAAAACAGGTTGATTCGCTCCAGTAACGCCGAGTCATACCGCTTGGGCAGCGCCCACACGACGCCCACCTTCTCCGGCAAAATAAAACTCCGGTTTAAGTACGGCATATAGTGCTTGGCGTTCAGCGCCCGATAATTGGTACTCAAAACGAATCGTTCTTCGCCCATATCGACTGCCGCGAATAAGTCATATTCAGATCGATAGTCATCCACCAAATTCAGTGCTTCGAGTTCCTTTAGTTGGTAGTAACGTGCGCCGGCTAAAATCTCCGCTCCTTGCAGGTCTTTAAGATTCTTCGGGCGTTGCGTGCCGCGTTTATAAATCACTGTGGTCTTAGCCTGATACCACGGAATCGTCGGCTGGCTAACACGATGGACAAAGGGCGAGTCGAGTATGCCACCAACTGCAATATCGCCAGCGCCACTACTCAGTAAGGTAAAAAGCTCGCCATAGGGCACCACATCAAGCGAGAGCGTAACGCCCAAGTCGTTTGCCAACTCCGACAACATGTCATACTCAAAGCCAAAATGCTGTCGGTTCAACATATACTGCGAATCCGGTTCGTCGGCTATCAATACTCGCAGCTCGCCACTTGCAATGACTTGATCAAGTGACTGCGACTGTGGTCTCAAATAATACTGAACCGCCGCCAGAAAAATCAGCGCGGACACCAGAATAAGTTCCACATGGCGAAAGAAAAAACGAATCGCGCTTTCCGCCAGACGAAACATCTGAGATATAACATTTTTAATTCGCATAAACAGCAGAATAGCGATTAGTCTAAAGAGTCGCAATAAGCAATTGAACCGCGCTCGATTCTGGTTTATCCTGCGCCCCGTTCCATCGTTGCACAGCGCATGCTGACCGTATGCAAACTATCGCAACGCGTAGCACTAAAAACAGCAAAGCGCTGGACGCGCTGCGTTAGGTACATGTAATAATGTGCTGTCAAAAGGGAGAAAAATGAGCGAAAGGTAAGCCCTTTCCTCAACCTAGAATCGGAGAGGTGGCAGAGTGGTCGAATGCGCACGCCTGGAAAGTGTGTATACGTTTATAGCGTATCGGGGGTTCGAATCCCCCCCTCTCCGCCATTAGATTGGCGTAAGCTATTGTATTTAAGAAGCATTAACTCTAAACACTATCCCTAGCCACCAAGCTGATCCACCATGCGATATTGCGGACTAGCTGCACCTTCTACCAGTTCCAGCCAAAGCAAGGCGCGTGCCCGATCTTATCTTCTCAACAGAATTTTAAATCAGCTTGACCCTCTATATTTGGCGTCTAGCAAACCCTGGAAAGTCTACCCTGTGTGTTTTTGTATAGACCTAACTCTGAACAGGAGAGTTTAGTCGACATTTGATTGCTAGTGCGTGAGAATGGCTTTTTTAAGGAACATCTTATTTAGGACAAAACGTGAGAACAATAAAGGGATTTTGCTGTGTGGCGGTGTTGACCTTGGTACCGTTCAGTTTGGTGAAAGCAGAGACGGATTATGCAGCTTACAGCAGAAAAGGGTTTGATGAGTGTTTTGATAAAACACTCTCCGGTGAAAAAATAGTAGTACCTTGTGAGCAACCGTCTCCGGAGATGACTCCAGCCGAGATCCAAGAATCTATCGACCAATTTAGATCATTTGAGGACAGCGACCTTGTCGAGGCTGTTTTTGAGGCAGCTCTGAAGCGGGATGCCCTACCTAAGACCGAAAGCCCTTTTGGTCAAAAAATCAAACCTAACGAAAGCGCAAAACAAAAATCGATTCGCATAGAAAGGATTCGAAAACACTTTCAATTTCAGTCTCAGTTTAAGCCCGAAGTCGCTCAAAAAATGGGAGGAATACGAGACGGCTTGTACTTTGTAAGATTGGTTTTTGTAAACGATGCGGATTTCCCGCCGAAGTATTCCAGAAATCCTGTGTTTATAGAAAACCAAACAGAAGAATTTGCAGTAAGTTGGAAGGAAACTATATTCACACACTACCTAAAAAGTGACTATGAAAAATTTACTCCTGAGCTCGGAGCCATAGGGGAGTTTGTTGTTATGACAGTTTTGCTTCGTGGTAGTAATGATTTGCAGCAGATCGTTACGGGTCAGCCTCTACACACAATTTCGCATATCGGCACACCTGTATCGAATGATTTCGATGACAGCAGTTATCTCCCCTCAAAAATAAAAGAATAGGAGGTAGAGATAAGGCTCCTTCCGGTTTTCATCGGGTAGCGCTCGCCATCTCAATGGTGACTGTTAGTCACGCAGCGTCAGCAAACAATGAGCAGCAAACAATGAGGGTCAAGTCTTTGATTTAGGATCAAGGCATTCATAGATCAAAGATCTGACCCGCTATATTTCCCTATATTCCCGAATTTAACGGTGGTTGGCCAAGTCAGATCAAATTTCTATCAGGAGTACCCGTGGTACTTTAGCTTGGTCTCTCTAACAACAGCTCTAAGCGTCCGAGAACCTACAAAATTCGATGTAGAACCTAATCTTGCGATCGTAGGTCATATTAGAGGCGTTCCGCTGGCATTTCTATTATCTTCTCCTTACTCTGTTCTGTACCGCGTAATTCTTCACTTCGAAAATTCACCGGCGGGCCAACTTGTATCGGCACCGAAAAACTGCGGCTCCTAAGTCCATTACCCTGTGCATCAAACTCTTTTGCTGTGACGTTCAGATAAAAAAGGCCATTGGTCGTAGTTTGTACCTGTGCATTCAAATCGCTTGATGTGGAAGGCAGGTCGATCACAAATAACGGAGCATTCATAAGCGTCATTCCTGTGTCTGCGTTCATTTCAATGCGAAGCTGACCTTCCGATTTATTAGACCTAAAAGCCAAATTCACGTTAATGGTCTCCCCCGCTGTAATAGTTTCTTGGACTTGATAAGTTAACGCAATCGATGCACCTGGCTTACCATGATTGACCTCAATAGTATGAACTTTCATAGGCACTGGTTCAGCCACTTGCTGGGGTACGGTAAGTTTCGGTTCATTGATGCCCGCATTCACTGCCAGCATTGAACTGCAAAACACCGTAAAAACTGAGGTAATAATAATTTTTCGCATCCGGGTCTCCTCGTGCGGTTAAGGTGCAATATCAAGGTAAACATCAAAACAAGCCGTTCCGGCGGTTACATTATGGTTTTCAATATTGTAATCGGTTATGGTCAACACATAGTCACCTGCGCTCAACAGTCCGTCTGCGTACTCACGATCCACGTCAGCAGTAGAGCCTGTAAATTTCGACACTCCATTTTGTACCACTTCAAATTCAGGATCGGTATCTCCGTAGCTGATGCCGCTCTGTTCCACGAACACAGAGACGTATTCACTGGATGCCAGACTAAAAGTCAAATACCGGTAATTTGACAACTTATTACTGTCGCCTCCGTTGTTGAATGCCGTTGTGGTACACAGATTGACTATGTTGGCGATGCCGGCGGTGATCGGTGTATAGATAGGTAAAACATTACTGAGGTCAGATGCGTTGTTGGTTTCGCTTGAGCCTGTATCGTCAATAGTCGAGCCGACAATAGATTGGCCGCTGACTACCGAACTAATCGCAACGGCTTGTCCAGGAACGTAGTCTTTCAATTCACTAATAAAAGAGAATATGCTGGTGTGTACGGCGGTGTTTTTCTGACCATTTACCAGCACAGTATAAATTGGCTCTAAGCCTAATGTGACAGCGTCAACTCCGTCATCAACATTGTCGTACAAATCATACAAAATCGACTGTACACTGCCCTCGCTATACCAACCAGGGTTACCCCAAGTATTGCTCTCCACATCTATGACAAAGCCTTCAGCCTGATTATTACCGGATGTATCTATGTAAATTGGATCATCAAATACCATACCAGATAAGGCATTACCGAAGCCTTCTCCAAAAGCGACTCGCATATCTAGCCGGTCATTATCGCCATGACCACCGCCGGGGCTATCAGAGCGAGACAACTTATCTTCAAAATAGTGCCCCCATTCGTGCACAATAATATGACCGTCGAATTCGTCTGTATCACTGTTTTCCTTACCGAGGATATAGAGATTGCCATCACCATAGAAGGATGTGCCGATAGCACCAGAAGAAAGGTTTTGTGGGCTGGTAGGCGCATTATTAATGCTCCAATTAGCCACCAAAGGAGGAAAAGATACGACAGGGTCCACCGCAATAATATCGCCCATTGCTTCATAAATAGAGTCCAGAATGGCAAATGGCGCTGATGCTCGGATACTGTTATACGAACTACCACCCCAACCAGATGGCGCATTCAGGTTTCTATTCCCTGTGCCAGTCACTAAGCTGGCCGATGTTTCAGCCAGAGTATAAAGCGCGTTAGAACTGGTGTTGTCGACTACTTTTACATCATAGACAGCTCCGCTAGTGCTAAGCAATTCAGCACGAACACGCAATTTGACCAAGCCGTTTTGCGTCAAATCAAAGGCAAACTGACCTGTTGCGTCGGTCACGCTGGTCTGCAACACCGCATTCGTATTATCCAAAAGCTCAATGGTCGCAAAACGCGCAGGCTTCTGCACTATGCTGGCAAAGTCCAATGCAACTGGTGTCGACGTGGCGGGTATTCTGTCATAAGTTATGGTGCCACTCAGTGAGATAGTTCCAGTTACAAATGTCAAAGCGACGGTAGCCGTATCGCTACCCTGAGCATTCGCCGCAAGGATTGTGAATGTAGTTTCTGACTGCGCTCCGATTGGAGTTCCACTAATTTCACAGGTTTTCATATCAGCCGATATCTGCAAACTCAGGCCCGCAGGCAAAGGCGGCGAAACCGTACAGCTGGTAAGCGTTGTACCACCAGTGTTGTTGAACTGTAGCGTTGGAATTGGCGCAGTGGTGCTGTACGTGATTGATTCCGGAAAATCCAGTAATGAAGGCACACCAGAACCAGCATCATCAAGCAATAAAAGAGCAGTTATCGCCGAAAGCGCATCCTTACCTTGTTGTCCATACGCAGGCCCATGTACAAAAAACGCTGTCGCAATTAGAGTTAGGGTAATTATTTTGGAAAGAGGCTTATTCTGGTTTCTCTCAATATCAAGAGCACGTTGTTTTATCATAGCTATCAAGGTCCAAGGTTTTTACTAAAGTTTTATACATTGCTGACAAAATTCAACCCGACGGACTGATTGATTAATGATATATGCGAAAAATGCCTGCTGAATATCGAACGCCACCATATCACCAATTCCAGTACCTGGAAGCATAATCATATATTTTTAGGTATTTAGGTGTGAGGGCTTGCCTTTTGCCTCACGACCAAGCTCCGTCGTGATAGCAAAGCAAGGAGGGTCAGTCTCCTCATCTAGTAAATGAGCAGTTAGCGTAAGCTAGCTGCAAAGAGGCTGGCTAGAGGATTATCAGGTCTTTAATTTTAAATGGAGGTCGGTCGTATAACTCGAGAATCAGTACATGACCTTATTTCGGAGCAAGGCTCGATGCATCAACGCGATACATTCTGTTGGTTTGCATGATCAGTTTTGTTGACCAGCATCGGTAAGGCAGCGGCTAGCTCAAATCAAGGTCACACGCACAATCGATGCCGTTGCCGGTGTCGGTTTCGCGCACGTCGCACAATAGCGCCCCGCGGCTACTTGCTTCGGCGTCGCACGCCGCTTGACAGCTTGTTGCACCAGAAGCGTTACCCGCCAACGGGCCGCCAACCGTAATATCGGTAACACACATACTGGTTTGTGCGTGAGCCGGTAAAACCACCGCGTTGATCAGTGGCTTGCTCCACAATGGTGATAGCACCGCTGCGGCCGAGATACCAACAAGGTGACGGCGGCGACGAATGACTTGTTCTGGGCGTGCTTTGTTTGAGATCTTCATTATTATTGTTACTCGTTGTTATTCGTCTAATAACAACGGCAAGATAGCCGGGAGTGGGAATCGGCGTTGCGGTGTATCCACTAGTGCGTCATCCGGAATGCCATCGTTGTCATCATCAGGGTTTGGCACATTCGGGTCGGTCGAAAACTCGAACTCTTCTAAATTAGTAAAGCCATCACCATCGGGGTCGGCGTCTCGGTCAAACGAATTACGCGGGTCTAAGCCATTGTCGAGCTCGTATTGATTTGGCATACCATCACCGTCAATATCATTGTCACATGCGTCGCCTATCCCGTCGCCCTCAAAATCGTCTTGATTCGGGTTAGGCGTGCTTGGGCAGTTGTCAGCATTATCAGCGATGCCATCGGCGTCATCGTCATCGTCGTCGGTCACCAACAAGTTAGCTGTTACGCTGCCTAAGCCGCTGGCGGCAATGGTGACCAGTTGGTCGGCATCGAGTGTGGTGTTATCGATGCCGGTGATATTGAAATTAACAAACGCCGCGCCGACCGGAATCTCAACCGTGGCGGGGATTACTAGTCGAGTCGGGTTATTGCTGCTTAAGCTGACGTTAAGCGCGGTGTTAGTCGGAGTATTGCGGCTAACAGTCGCCACCGTTATGCCGCTCTCGCTGATTGATGAGCTGTTGAGTGTTAACCCTAAACTGGGCGTTTCGTTGTCAACGACGGTTACGGTCGCGGAACCAACCACATAGCCAATGGCATTCACCGATATGCTGCTGATGCTATTGCCGTCGGCCAGAGTATCGTCAACCGCAGAAATCGCAAACGTGGCAGATGCCTCACCCGCCGGAATCACCACGCTCGTGGGCACCATGGCTGAGCTTAGGTCGCTACTGGCAAGATTAACCTCAAGTGGTCGGTCAATTAGCACTGAGCGCGTGACGGTGCCTGTACTCGCGCCGCCATTTTCGGGCATGACGTCTGGTGACACTGAAACGCTAAGCGACTGAACCTCAAATGCGCCAACGTCGCGCGTGCCGACCGCCGCAAAACCGCGTTGATCTGTGCTGGTGGGGTTGACGCTAGAGCCAGGGTTGATCGCTGGGCTACCACTCATCAAAGCATGGGTTAACGTGGCGCCGCCATTGTCGGCTAATGGCCCGAGCAGCGGGTCAGCAACGGTCGCGACACTACAGCTTGAGTCATCCACGATGCTGTCGGTTGCAATCGCTATAGAAACTGTACCGCCACACGCACCACCTGCGGAATTAGCGATGATGCTATTGCTGACACTTATACTTGCGTATTCTCGAGTGTACAACCCACCACCAGTATCAGGATAAGCTGAATTACCCGACAATGTGCTATTACCAACGCTGACACTTGCTGAGTCTCGAGCATGCACCCCGCCACCACCAAACTCTGCCGAATTACCCGACACCGTGCTATTACTGACACTAAGACTAGCGGTGTTTTGAGCGAACAATCCACCACCAAAAGGAGCCCTATTATGCGACACCGTGCTATTACTGATACTGAAGCTTGCCGTGCCTCGGGCGTGCAATCCGCCGCCATTGCCAAAAGCAAAATTACCCGACAGCGTGCTATTGCTGATGCTAACGCTTGCCATACTTGCGGCGTACAACCCGCCGCCATAATATGCCGAATTACCCGACAGCGTGCTATTGCTGATACTGACGCTTGCCGTACCTGTGGCTTTCAATCCGCCGCCATCCGATGCATCACCACCGCTGATCACCAAATGATCGAGTTGCACGGTGCCGCTAGTAACGCTCATTACCCGTGAGGCTTTGTTGGCGTCAATCGTGGTGTTAGTGGCGGTGTTAGTGGCGGTGTTAGTGGCGGTGCTAGTACCGGTGTTAGCACCATTCGGGTTAATGCTCACGCTGCGAGTAATGGCTAATTCGCCACCCGTCAGCGTGATGGTCTGCCCGGCCACGTTGGGGGCAAATTGAATAATGTGATCATCAGGTTGTGAGCCAATATTAAAACACCCGTTGTCTAAATCACCCCGCGCGTTGGTGGTGGCGATTGCTTCTCGCAGGGTACACCCAGCGCCGTTGTCGTCGGCGGTGCTGGTGACGGTTAGGTTTAGTTTGTCATTTGGATCCATAGCACCAAATTCAAACGCGCCAACGTCGCGCGCACCAACCGCCGCAAAACCGCGTTGGTCGGTACTGGTGGCACCCGCTCCGGTGGCTTGATTAATTGCTGGGCTACCGCTCAGCAAAGCATGGGTTAACGTGGCGCCGCCATTGTCGGCTAATGGCCCAAGCAGTGGGTCAGCAACAACGGTCGCGCCACTACAGCTTGAGTCATCCACGATGCTGTCGGTTGCAATCGCGATACCTGAACCGGTACACTCATCGCGGCCTGCGGAATTAGCAATGATGCTATTGCTGACATTGACGCTTGCATTGTCTAGACTGATCAACCCGCCATGCGTACCAGACGAATTACCCGACAGCGTGCTATTGCCGATACTGACGCTTGCCGTACTTGCGGCGTTCAATCCGCCGCCGAAATTAGTAGCGGAATTACCCGACAGCGTGCTATTGATGATACTGACGCTTGCCGAGTCTCCAGCGTACAAGCCGCCGCCGCGTAAAGGTGCCCAATTAGCCGACAGCGTGCTATTGCTGATACTGACGCTTGACGTACTTGCGGCTTTCAATCCTCCGCCATAACCACCCAGATTACCCGACAGCGTGCTATTGCTGATACTGACGCTTGACGTACTTGCGGCGTTCAATCCGCCGCCATTATTTGAGGCATTACCCGACAACGTGCTATTGCTGATACTGACGCTTGCCGAGTCTCCAGCATACAAGCCACCGCCATTAGATGCGTTACCACCGCTGATCACCAAATGATCGAGTTGCACTGTGCCGCTAGTAACGCTCATCACCCGTGAGGCTTTGTTGGCGTCAATCGTGGTGTTAGCGCCATTGGGGTTAATGCTCACGCTACTGGTAATGGCTAATTCGCTGCCCGCCAGCGTGATGGTTTGCCCGGCCACGTTGGGCGCAAATTGAATAATATGATCATCGGTTTGTTCGCCAATATTAAAGCACCCGTTGTCTAAGTCACTGAGCGCGTTGGTGGTGGCGATTGCTTCTCGCAGGGTACACCCAGCGCCGTCGTCGTCTGCGGTGCTGGTGACGGTTAGTCTAAGTCTATCAGGGTTAATACCACCAAATTCAAACGCGCCAATGTCGCGCGTGCCGACCGCCGCAAAACCGCGTTGATCTGTGTTGGTGGCACCCGCTCCGGTGGCTTGATTAATTGCCGGGCTACCGCTCAGCAAGGCATGGGTTAACGTGGCGCCGCCATTGTCGGCTAATGGGCCAAGCAGTGGGTTAGCAAAGGACGCGCCACTACAGCTTGTGTCATCCACGATACTGTCGGTGGCAATCGCGATACCTGTACCGTCACACGCATCGCCTGCGGAATTAGCGATGATGCTGTTGCTGATACTGACGCTTGACGTACCTGTTGCGACCAACCCGCCGCCCACAATTGCTGAATTACCCGACAGCGTGCTATTGCTGATACTGACGCTTGACGAGTGTCGGGCATCCAAGCCCCCGCCAGTATCAGCCGAATTACCCGACAGCGTGCTATTGCTGATACTGACGCTGGCCGTGTCTCGGGCGTACAACCCGCCGCCAGAACGAGCCGAATTACCCGACAGCGTGCTATTGATGATACTGACGCTTGCCGTGTCTTCAGCGTACAACCCGCCGCCAAAAAAATCCGCCGAATTACCCGACAGCGTGCTATTGCTGATACTGACGCTTGACGAGATTCGGGCATGCAAGCCGCCGCCAGAACCAGCCGAATTACCCGACAGCGTGCTATTGCTGATACTGACGCTTGACGAGTGTCGGGCATCCAAGCCGCCGCCAGAACGAGCCGAATTACCCGACAGCGTGCTATTGCTGATACTGACGCTTGACGAGTGTCGGGCATCCAAGCCGCCGCCAGAACGAGCCGAATTACCCGACAGCGTGCTATTGATGATACTGACGCTTGCCGAGGCTGTGGCGTACAACCCGCCGCCATCAGAATCAGCCGAATTACCCGACAGCGTGCTATTGCTGATACTGACGCTGGCCGTATCTCCAGCGTTCAAGCCGCCGCCTCGAGCTGCCCTACCACCGCTAATCACCAAATGATCGAGTTGCACGGTGCCGCTAGTAACGCTCATCACCCGTGAGGCTTGGTTGGCGTCAATCGTGGTGTTAGCGCCATTGGGGTTAATGCTCACGCTACTGGTAACCGTTAATTCGCTACCCGCCAGCGTAATGGTTTGCCCGGCCACGTTGGGGGCAAATTGAATAATGTCGTTGCTGCCTAAGGCGTCGTTAGTAACATCAATATTGCAACCGTTGGTTTGATCAGAGCCACTGTTGACGGTATTAATTGCCTCACGCAAAGTGCAGTTGGTGCCGTCATCAGCGTTTGATGTGACCTCAATGGTGGCGGCCTGCAATGGCGTGCTCAATGCATGGCCAATCGCCATAGCTAATGCGGTTTTATTAATGCAGTTTAATGGCGGCATGGTAATTTCGGCTGTGTAGTAGATTCATGGCTAGTTACGCTTGCGCGTTGCAGCCAATTGTCTAATATTTTCAATGCGTGTAATACTACGGCTACCTTTCAGTTGTGGCAATCGTACTTTAGTCTGAGCGTTCGTTAAGGAAAACCCGCTGGAAAAACCAAAGCCTTTCCTATTTTCGCCGCTGATTACGCAATGATTTGACCGCTCAAGAACGAGTAAAACGCCAGCAAACCAGATAGGAGCTCTATGTACTCGCTTTATTCGAACCGACCTTGATTGCGAGCCATTATTGTTAGTTACCAAACAAGGGGCTTGGGGCTCGTGCGCCCAACAACTAAATCACTATTTACTGAACTCACAAGTAGCTGGTAACAGAGTTAGAGTGATTTCAAACTGAACCGTACCACTGGCTCAAGTAGAGTTTGCGAGCCACCGGTGCAGAGAATACCACCGTGGCCCCAACCCCAATTGTTGTGCATAAAGCACCAAGCGTGGCAGGGATAGTCCTTTTGCAAGAATAGGTAAGCGTTGCGCCAAATGTGTATCAAATAGGCATTATCAGGTCTTTGGTTTAGGACCGAGACCGGCATAGACCAAAGACCTGCCCCGTTATATTTCCAGTCAACGTGTTTTTGATTCTACCTAATATTAATGCTGTGTAATTACCAATATTGAAGGGCTTGTAGCTGTTGTAAGCTCTATCAGAAGTATAATCAGTTTGATTCATGCGGCATCCGCTTACTAGGATTAAAAATGACAATATCACGACGTGCTTTTATTTCATCATCTTTGATGCTTCCGCTAGGTTTGTCCAGTGTTAGATCTTTCGCAGATACTCCAGCTATTAGCAAAATGCGGCAATTCGTTATTAATGGCAATATGGTAATCGGTCCAGAGTTTGGTGAGCCTTTCGATGACGAAACAAAAGCGCAGCTAGAGAAAACAGGATTAACTGCATTTAAACTTTCATTGGGCGGAAGCCGAGGTAGTTACGAGGAAGTACATGAAGTGCTTGATTCTTTACCCGAAATTTATGCCTCCAATCCTGACACATTGATGCACATCAATTCAGCAAGCGATCTACAACGAGCCTACGATACTCGCCGTACAGGTATAATTTATTCGTTCGAAGCAGCGACAATGCTAGGCGAGCGTGTCGAAAGAGTAGAAGAATTCGCTAATCGTGGAGTTCGCATAATGCAGCTTGGTTATAATCACACGTCGCCATTCGGTGCTGGTGTCATGTCTACAGACGGGCCACTTGGGTTGTCCAAACTTGGATACGCTGTGATTAAACAAATGGAAGAAAATGAGGTACTCCTAGACCTCAGTCACGCCCATGAATTGACCGCTGATGAAGCGCTAAAAACCAGTTCTAAGCCAGTCTCTATGACTCATACAGGTTGCTACGAAATCAATCCTCATCAGAGAAATAAGTCAAACAAGACGTTAAGAGCAACCGCAGATTCCGGCGGCATTGTTGGGATTTATGAAATGAGTTATTTGACTGCTGACCTAGAACAACAATCGCTAGAAGCATTCATGGCACACATAAAACATGCTCTCAAAATATGTGGCGAAGATCATGTTGGGATTGGTAGCGATACTCCTGTCTTGGGTTTTGATACTGGGCCACAAAGCATGGCTCAATGGAACGAAATAAACCGTCAACGTAAAGAAACTGGCGTAGCCGCTCCAGGTGAAGGACCTCCTCCTTACGTTGTTGGAATCAACGGCCCTCACAAGATGGCCGTAATTTCTGAAGAACTTAACGCACGCGGCGTAGCCCCTGCGGTGATTGATAAAATAATTGGTAATAATTTTGCCAGAGTTCTATCGGATACCTTACCTGCGTAAAAAAATAGTCGCTCAACGTTTCGTTGATAGCCTGCCCCCCCAAACCGATTTACATCGCCAAGATTGTTAGTGCGTTCTCTCAAGATTTTCGCATAGGAGGCATCGGCGCTGTTGGCTCTTTTGCAACCGACTCGATGGATAGATACAGCGACTTAGACCTTGTCATCGCCATTAACCCCATGACTATGAAAGTGTCATATCTGAGAGGTTCGCGCTAATAGATCACGCCAACGGCAAAGTGGCGGCATTTGGAAAGTGCATTACCTTGTAGATTCAATTAAGGAAGCAAAATAAGGTTGAGATCAATAGGAATACGCAAGAACTTTGCTTAGGCTATTTCAAGTAGGAGCTCCTCGATTAAATGGCATAGTTTGACTGTGACGCTCCACACATATTGATCCTCATGAAAAGTTTGGGGTTGAGTCTGTCTTTTAAGTAACCTCGAATGGCCACAAAGAGTTTGCCTGTTTGAAAAGTCAATGACTGATCACTTCTTGTATTTAAGACCCATTCAATCATGTCAATATGAATGGGTCAAACAGCCCTTAAGAGACATTCAGAAAATCGCATCACCACATTAATTTCGGCCTCCTTATTTTCCAATACCCTTGGGAAATATCAACGTAAACTATTTGTATTGAACACTAATTTAGGATCAACTCTTTGGTTGTCCTTAATCACCTCAAAGTGAAGATGAACGCCGGTCGCTTTGCCTGTCTCGCCAATTATTCCAATAGCTTGTCCAGCGCTAACCCAAGAACCCACTTTTACGTCGACAGATTCTAAATGTGAATACAAAGTTTGATAACCACCTTTGTGCTGAATTAATACGGTGTTCCCATAGTTAGGATGTAAGGTCTTGTTACCTGCAATAATTATCAGACCATCAGCAGCAGACAGCACAAAGCTACCGTTTCCCGAAACATAATCAACACCTTGATGCGGTTTGTACTGCCTTATCATGTCTACACTACGAAATGTTGAGCTTATCGTATGGTCATTTAGGGGTTGTCGCCAATTTAGCTTATCTGTTATCACTGGCTCTTTTAACATCATATGCAGGCTAAAAAGAGCGAGTATCATCAAAGAAAATTTTAAGGCCAAAGTAAAGGAGCTTTTATTCGTTGAGCATATAATGTTGGTAAGCCTAGTTTTACAGTCATCAGCGTCAAGAACACCTGAATTAAATTGAGCCACTAGATTATCGTTATTAAGTTGAACGCTTCTTTTTAAAGATTGTAGTAATGCTTTGGCATAATCATGTTTATTAATATTGAAGTCACGTATCGTCAGCCTGTCGCATCTGTGTTCCATTGCTCGAATAAACTGCCACTCCATTTTTTTAACAAATGGGTTTACCCATAAAACGGTACTCAAAATTCTCCAGAAAAGAACTGCGATATGATCTTTTTTTGAAATATGCATTAGCTCATGTTGAATCAAAATATTTTGTTGATCTTTTTCTAGCAACGAAAAATATTGAGGCAATACTATGTGAGGCCTCGCTGTGCCAAATACAAAAGGGCTATGATTTAAAGAGGAAATTGCAACCTTAGTTTTAGCATTAGACAGCTCATTAATTGGCTCAGAAGAATTAGATAGCTTTTTTAGTTTTTGCCAAATGGTCAACAATTGAACTAGTTTCAAGAAAGTAAAACAAAAATAGCCGATGATGAGTGCTGTCGCCAATAAATCAATTTTTTTCAAACTTGCGTGAGTGATACTGGCTTGCTTTACTATTTGTGCTTTTTCCAGATTTGAATTTATATAACTCAAATCATTGACTAATATATTCATAGAGTCAGATGAAAAAGAAATAAAGGGTAAAAAGCCAGCTACTAGCGCAGAATACCAAATACTGGGGGAGGTGTTATCGTGCTTGGTTATATAGGACAAACAGGCATAGGCAATGCCAGAAAAAATAAGCCAAGGGAAAAAGCTCTCTACTATGAATTGAACAACTGAAGAGTCCATTAGTTTTCTTCTTTCTGCTCAGACAGTTGATTTAGCAGCTGCTCTAATTCATCTATTTCTTCGTTGTCGATTAAACGACTGTCAGCAAACATAGTAACTGGTAGAGGTGTATCTAATTCTAGAATATTAGTTGCGAACTCCTGCATATAGGACGCTAGCGTCGGTATTTTTTCAAGCAGTGCTTTATATGTTTTTTTGTTGCCCAGTGTGCCAATTTCTAAGATTCCCTTATTCCCCATTCTTTCCAAGGTTTTGCGGGTAGACGAGTAAGACCACCAATGCTTTGACTCCAAGTGTTGATGGATTTCTTTAGCTGTTTGCGGCTGCTTTTTCCAAAGAAGCTTTAGTATCTCTAGCTCGGTTGAATTTGGTGTCATGTAAATATCTTAGTAGTGTGACTTGTGTCGCACCTTAACATCATGTATGTTTAAAAACAATTCTGCGACATATGTCGCATTTTAATTGTGAGGATTCATGGGTTTTTTTACTAAATATGCGATTTACTTTGTTTGTTTGAGCTGCGCCACAACAGCTCTCTCGAAAGATATCGTAGATAAATCGAATATCGATTTTGTTCACTACCAAGCAGAGATCACTCCCAATTTCATTAATAAATCAATAGACGGCGTTGTTGAAATCACGTTTACGCCGCAGGTGCAAAATGTAAACTACTTAAGCTTTTCATCCGAGTTTAAAAGGATTAAGTCCGTTTATTTTGACGGAAAAAAGCTCAGCTTCTCAGTTGAAAATGATTTGCTTAGAGTAAAACTACCTGCGTCTTTAAAAACCATCAAAACCCATTCGGTAAAAATGGATTACAGTGCTTCACCTACTCAGGGCATGAAATTTTATGATGATCATTTGTTTACCGTCTTTCACACTAATAAGTGGTTAATTTCGCACAATGACTTATCAGATAAGGCTACCTTTGACTTATCTATTAAGCATGATGTAACTACATCTGCCGTTGGTAATGGAACCTTGGTTTCTAGAAAAAAAGTGGGTAACACTCTGTTAGTGTCTCGTTGGCAACAGAATACACCGATACCTCTATATACATTTGATTTTGCCGTAGGGAATTTCGAGAAACAATCGATAGACACGGATAGCGTTAATATATCGATGCTCTATAGGCAAGAAGTACGATCAGGTTTAAGCGCCGAATTAATAGAAAAGGCATTTAAAGATGTTAGCGATATGCTGCTATTTTTTGAAAGTAAAGCAGGTTTCACTCTCAAACAAGGCTATACCTATGTTGTTGTGGATGGCTCTATGGCGCAGGAAGCGTCTGGCTTTAGCTTAGTTGGAGAGATGTTTGTTCATGCGTTGCAAACTGATAAAAATGAAAATTGGTTTATTGCGCATGAACTTGCTCATGAATGGTGGGGCAATAGTATTACTAGCTCAAATTTTTCTCATTTTTGGTTAAATGAAGGTTTGGTTGTTTTTATGGTCGACGCATACAAGCAGCATTTGTTTGGAGAAGAAGCCGACAAGAATGAAATGAAAGTAGCGATTGAACGTGTCCAGCGAGCGGTAAAGGAAAACAGAGTTGCCCCAGTTGCCTTCAAAATGGTGATAAGAGAATCAGAAATCAACCACACTATGGCATATAGCAAAGGAGCACTAGTGTTTTATATGCTAAGAGAGAAGTTAGGTGACAAATTGTTTTGGCAAAGCTTAAAGCAATATAGCCTTAGCTATCAAGGACAATCAGCGACCACCCAAAACCTAAAATCATCCTTCGAAGAAGTTTCTCAAATTGATTTAACAGAATTTTTTGAACGTTGGGTGTACGGCCCAGAAATTCCAACCTTAGATTTATAAAACTATATAAAAAATAAATATATGAAATTGTCTTTAATTAAAAACTTAGCATTAATTTTTATTCTTTTTCTAGGTTGCAGCAATGCCATTGCGAGCGAAAATCTTAGTTTTCAAATAGCGAATAGTCAGATAATAACGATTGACTCAAAAGTGCTAGATAGAAAATATGACTTATTCATTAAAGTACCTATCGACTACGCAAAAGAAGAGAATAAGTATAAAAGATACCCAGTGTTATATTTAAACGATGGCCCACATACGTTCAAAGTTGCTTCTGGTGTGACTCATTTCTCACAGATGGATAAGGTAATAGTAGTGGGAGTATCTTTCGCGCACGGAGAAAACGGTCAATATAGCCGAGTACGAGATCTTACGCCTGTTGTTGACGAGAGTTGGACAAAATATAAAACAGGAGGAGCACCCAATTACTTAAATTTTTTTGAGAAAGAAGTTATTACTTATATAGAAGAAAATTATCGGACGAACCCAAACCAAAGAATCCTATCAGGACATTCACTAGGAGGTTCGTTTGGTGCTTGGGTGTTACTCACAAAGCCAGAACTGTTTTCGAGCTACATATTAACGAGCCCTTCTCTTTGGTTTAAAAAACATTGGATTTTTGATTTAGAGGATAAATTTCACTTAAATAATAAGTCGTTAAAAGCAAATTTATTTTTCGCTACTGGCTCTTTAGAAACTATTGGGGATGGGATGTATTATGAAATGGTTGATGATCAGATTAAGTTCGTTCAGCAGCTCCTCTCGAGAGATTATCAAGGTTTAAATATTCAGGAAGAAATTGTTAATGGCACAGATCACTATTCAACTTTCCCTGTAGGTCTCTCTAAAGGGCTTATGTTTACATATAAACAGATGAAGCTACTTTAACATTTTTAAATAACTCAAAATAGATATGGCATAGACAATGGGCTTTGTCTTCAAATTGTATTACAGTCATTGTCAGATTTTATCGAACCTTGATTTTTCAGCTATCAGGTCAAATTTCAACATTTACAGATAATGAGAGTCGTGTGTCAGCGCCCTCTTTTCTACTTCGTTTCTAGGTCTGGTGTACTTTTTCGTACTTTATGGTCATTTCCCTGTTCTGCTTTTCTTTTTCTGCCCATGCGGCTTTAAGCTGATTTTCAAACTCACCAATGAATTTTTTGCCAACGTATGCGGGACACCCACTCACCCCTTGAATTATACGCCACACCATGAGACTCTAATAAACTAAACGGACTGAAACTGGAGACAAGGATGACGCTCCCTCGTAATCGATTGGTATCGCTCGCCGATACGCCCTACTACCACTGTGTCTCGCGCTGTGTTCGGCGTGCGTATTTGTGTGGCTTTGACCAGCATACCGCCAAGAGCTATGCGCACCGGCGTGACTGGCTTGAATACAAACTACTCAACACAGCGGATATTTTCGCCATCAAACTCTGTTCCTATGCGGTGATGAGTAATCACTACCACGTGGTGCTGCACGTGCGCTCAGACATTGCCAAGGCCTGGTCAGAGACCGAAGTCGTGCAACGCTGGAGCAAGCTATTTAACGGTACACGGTTCTCCCAGCGGCTACTTAATCGGGAGCCGTTAACAGAAAGTGAATGGACAGTATTACGCCGAGACATCAAGTGTTGGCGCCAACGCCTGACCGATATATCCTGGTTTATGCGCATCGTTAACGAATCCATTGCAAGGCAAGCCAACAAAGAAGACCGCTGCACGGGGCGATTCTGGGAAGGCAGATTCAAGAGCCAAGCCTTGTTAGATGAACGTGCCCTGCTCTCTTGCATGGCGTATGTAGACTTGAATCCGATTCGGGCGCACATGGCCAAAACGCCCGAAACCTCACACTACACATCCATTCACAACCGCCTAACGTTGATCAAAAAGCGCAAAACTCAGTCGACTGGCTTGGAGCAATTCGTTGGCATTCAAGAAGGTGAGATTGGTATACCATTTCAACTAAATGACTATCTAGAGCTAGTCGATTGGTCTGGCAGAATCATTCGAGCTGACAAGCGTGGCCATATCAATCAAGAATTACCGCCAATCCTTTCGCGATTAAGTCTTAACGCCGATGTTTGGAAAATCTTGACCACCGAGTTCGAAAGCCGCTTCCAATGCTGGGTTGGCAGTGAACATATCGTAAAACGTGTGTGCGAAGACAACGGCTATCAGCGCAAACCTCCAACCCGCGCACACCGAGCGCTGCTAGGTTAACTCACCGAGAAACTGTCAAAATTATCACGCAGGCGTGAGGTCCGACCTCGCCTACAATCTGCCAAACCTAACCCTGCTTGAACGTTCGATTGAGGTTGGCCGTTGCAGCCCTTGGTTATTTCATAAAATCCCAAACTAAGCTCAAAAATATTGCGAAATTAGACGAGTGGATGGGGAGTCGACTTTTCTTTAGTGTGGCTGTCCATTTCAATTCATCCATGTTCGTGATAGTGATGACGTTCTATTAAGTAATACCGTCATAACAAGCAATGTGCGTAATAACAAGGATTTCTCGGCTTTTGGCGGCGGCGGAATACGAATTCTAGATAGTGATAACATTCGTCTAGAGTCAGTTGTGATTAGCGACAATGAGTCAACGAAGGGCGGAGGCATTGCTATACAGTCTTCAGACAACACCGTTATTGTTGATTCACAGATTATTGGCAATCACGTTAGCGAACCAGATACGCCCGATTCCGCGGGCATCCCCGATGGAGGCGGTATTAGGGCCACTAGTGTAAGTTTTCTAACCCTCCAAAACACCGTTGTATCGAGCAATACTGCCGGCTTTCGAGGCGGCGGTATTGCTTTTTTATCCTCAAGCGATTTGTTAATTGACAGCAGCACCATATCAAAAAATCAAGCCAGTCGTGGCGGCGGCATATATTTAGGTGCACGTTTTAATACAACTACGAAGTCAGAAAATGTTCAAATTGTTAACTCGACAATTTCACGTAACGTGGTGAAACCGTTCACGTTTGAATTTCAGTTTTATGGTAGTTACAACGCTCAAGGCGGCGGCATTAGCGCTAAATATATCGACGGCGTTGAGATTATTTCATCAACCATTAATGGCAACCAAGCATTAGGAGCTAATGCTCAAAGCGGTGGCCTTCATACAGAATCAACAAGTTCGAATATTTCTCTCACCAATAGCATCATTGCCAACTCCCGTGGCCAAGACTGTGCTGACGGAGCAACCAGCGTAGATACAGTCAGCGTCATTGAAGACGGCTCATGCGGAGCAAGCCGTTCTGGCAACCCACGTATTTTGGCCTTAACTGCTAATGGCGGCCCCACATTCACTCATGCTCTGGCTGAAAACAGCATCGCACGCAACAGCTCAGTTGGAACTTGCACTGTGACTGATCAACGCGGCAAAAAGCGCGATATCAGCGATGGTGCTTGCGACGTAGGCGCGTTTGAGTTTATCGAAGGCTTGGATGACGTAGACGACACAAGCTTCTTTGTGGTGCCTCTTAAGAGCGGCAAATCGGTGATTTTTGGGCTTTAATAGATAAAGTATGGTGTACAAAGCACCAAAAATTTACGATGAAGGTGCCGGAGCGGTTATTGTTTTTTTAATCTCCCCCGCACCTTTTTTCGTATGAGTCCAACGCCCTTAATCGCCTCCTATTCAAACGCTTGGGCAAATCCACACGCCTTAATCTCTACGTTTAAACTCGATTATTTTTTTACCCAATTGAACCTTTCGTGTCAATTACGACACTAAGTACTAAATGCATAGAAACGGGTTCTGCCAATTCTATCTATATATTTAGATGGTGCAGATTCGGTTTGTCAGGGACTTGTCAATAGTGGCAATGGGGTTGCCGACCGTCACCTTAAACTAACTAAATTATGGGACAGATAAAATGATTAATAAATTTTTACTTCAACCAAGGCTGACTATCATCGTTAGCTCTGCGACAAGTGGGTGCGATCTTTATGAGTTACGTTAGAATTTATTGTGGCAATGATTTGAGAAAGCAATTTGAGCTAGGTGAAAACGGCGCGACAATTGGTCGCACTGACGATAATGTAATTGTGCTCGCCGATGAGGGAATCTCTAGGCAGCATGCCGCGATCGAGCATCAAAACGGTGAGTACTTCATTGTTGACCTTGGTAGCAGTAATGGCGTTTTCCTAAATAATGAGAAAGTTGAAAAGGCGAAGCTCAAGTATTGGGATGAGATACAGATTCATAATTTCGTCATCAAGTTTATGGCGAAGCCTGTGCTCGCAGGAACCAAGGGAGACATAGATGAGCCCACCGCAGATCTTGAGTCAGATAAAACCAAGTTTTTTAATGTCACCGATGAAAAGCAACTTGATGAATTGCGAAATAAAACCAAGGAGTGCTTTCTCACGTACAAAGGCCCATCGGGGAAGCTGCGAAAGCTGATTATTAAAAAGCCGCGCATCATCATTGGCAAATCAAATCAAGCTGATATTAAAATTACGGGATGGTTCGCGCCGTCAATTGCGGCAACGATTGAACGCCACGGTAGCTCATATGAGTTGGTCCCTACTGAGCGAGGCAAGGTCATTTTTCAGAATCAACGAGTCTCAAAATCAGTAAAGTTGATAGATGATAGCGGATTTATAGTTCGAGATATTGAGCTCAAATTTTTTAATCGACTCACAAAAACGAGTTGATCATTGTTATGCCTTGGATCACCTTAGCCGGTTGCAACATCGGCGACCGAGAAGAACAACAAGATCGATATTTGATTGAACATAGCAATGACGACCAAAGCCATTTACTGGTTGTTGCGGATGGTGCTGGCGGACACAAAACGGGTGGCTTAGCGGCACAAGCCGCCATAGATTGTGTTCGCGAAAATCTGGCTAATTTGTGGTCTAACGATGCGCCGGAAATGTTTCTCAATAGGCTGATCAGTGACTGTAATAAGCGTGTGCTTGCGGTAGGCGGTGGTGAGCTTGCTTGTACAACACTGGTATTGGCTCTAATTAGGGGCGATGAAGTTTTTTGGGCTCATGTCGGCGATAGCCGTTTTTACTTAATCAGAGATCGGCATGTGATCGTTAGAACAAACGATCATTCAGTGATAGAGCTCCAACGTCGACAGGCAGCGCAGAACTCTAGAGTCAGCACCACGCAGTCTAATGAACTCTACATGTGCCTTGGTGCGCTAGCTAAGACCGCCCCTGATGTATCAAGTAGCCTAGTTCGCGACGGGGATACCTTGCTGCTATGCAGTGACGGACTCTGGGGCCAGATCGACATGAAGCCCATAGTAGCCGACCTTAGCGAGCGCCCTTTGACCCTTGATCGGCTAAACAACTGGATAACAAAAGCCAAAGTTGCAAAACACAATAACAGCGACAACATCACTCTGCTTGCCGCCAGGCTAAAGAGTAAGCCTGGTTTTTTCCCTAATCCATCAAAGGCGATTATTAATTTCTTTAAAAATGACAAGTCCATCAACTAACTTGTTAGATGCATTTTGCCTCTCCTAACCGTGAATATTCTTACTCAAAGAAGCAAACCATTTAGAGCCGGCCGAGAACACTATGAACAAAACCTATCACTCTACAACGGATACCTTAATGCTATTTAAGTGTATTAGATCACGCACTTCGATTTTGACATTTTTGGCGTTTCTTTCAGAGCCTGTATGGGCCGAGAAGCTGGATTTACGCTTCGAAGTAAAAGCGAATTATCGATACAGCCAACAAGCCGATTTTCCTAGCCAGCCGTT
This sequence comes from Arenicella xantha, assembly GCF_003315245.1. Lineage (NCBI taxonomy): Bacteria > Pseudomonadati > Pseudomonadota > Gammaproteobacteria > Arenicellales > Arenicellaceae > Arenicella > Arenicella xantha. The sequence goes on from NZ_QNRT01000006.1 coordinate 95,364, forward strand.
CCCCTTTCCGGCAACCGCATTAACCGAAAGCGACAGTAATGCGTTTATCGAAACGGTTGACGAAGGCAGCCATGGTGAGGTTTCTTTGGTCAGCATGGCCGGCAAGTGGCAATTCGCTGACTCTTGGCAGTTACAATTTAAAGTCGATGCAATTGACCTATACGATCGTAACCCGACCTCGACCGATAAAAAAATCGATATTGATTCCTTTGTTCTGCGCTACGGTAACACATTTGGCGCAACCACAATTCCATCTGAAAATAGCTTCTATGCGCAGTTAGGAAAATTTAAAAAATTTGAGCAGCAACGGGAGCGACGCACAGAAAGTTACGGTGTTGTTTCAACCGCGTTCAACCGTTTTGAAGACAGCGGGATCGAAACTGGGTTTGATTTGTCTGCTGGCTTCTATGGTCGACTGAGCTATACAACAGGGAACCCAGTTTTCTTGAGAGACGTTAATGCTCTAGCTGGAGACAATGGCACCGAAGATCTTAGAGTGCCGTCAAACGTTAACTCTGGCTCCAATCTAAACAATGGCATTGTCACGCTGTACGATGCAGAAGTCGAGGATTTTGACCTGTCCACTTCCCCGGAACTCGGTGTAGGCCTCGGCTATCGTTGGAATTCCGCCAAGCAAAATCAAAAACTGGATGTTCTGGCTTACCATTATCAAAGAGACCTCTCAGACACCAGAGAGATCAATGGGACATTTTTAGGCGGCGATCTTGATCTGTTTGACCTGAGCGAGTTTCCTGGCGCTGAGGGAGTTCGATTACCTTTTACGGGTAAGGAAAAAACCGAAAGTGGTTTGAGCGCGTGGTATTACGCCGGTGATTTCTCTGTTTTTTCTCAGTACGTTAAACAAGAAGTGGCAAATCTAGACCGCGACGGCTTTGAAATTGAGCTCAGTTATGTGTTCAATACGCCAATCACAATTACTCCGGTAGTCCGTTACTCGGAGTTAAATAATAATTTTGTTAGTGACCCAACGTTTTTTACGCCGAGTCTCCAGTGGGACTGGCGAAAAATTGACTACGGCATTAATTTTGATTTTACAGACAATGTCCGGCTAATTGTTGAATATGCCGACAATGAAGTGCTAAGGGCTGGCCGCTGGGAAAGTCAAAACGAGTTACTACTAACGCTCCGCTGGCAGGCCAGTTATAAGCGCTAGCGGCTTACATTACACGTTACTTAATTGTTCCAACATTTCCCTAACGGTCTGAAATCTGTCGACTGGGTCTTTTTCGGTTGCTTTACGAATGACCTGGTCCAGCGGCCCGGTGATAACACCGTCCACACCGTTAATTTCTGGCAACTCTTGGTGCACATGCATCTCCGCGAGTTTCATATAGTCCGCATGGCTGAACGGCGGTGAGCCCGTTAATAAGGTATACAAGATAATGCCAATCGAGTAAATGTCGGTGCGCTGATCCAGCTCTTCGTTGAGAAACTGTTCCGGAGCCATATAACGCGGAGTGCCCATTAATTTTGTGTTGTCTTTTGATGAGTTTAATTGCTCTTGATTTGCGACACTTCTGGCAAGACCAAAATCCATTATTTTTAGGATACCCTGCTGGTTAACCATCATATTTCCGGGCTTGAGATCAAGATGAATCACGCCTTCTTCATGGGCCGCATTCATGGCTGAGCAAATTTGCCGACCCATTAAAAGCGCAATATATAGATCCTGAGCGCCTCTTCTTTTTAACAGCACATCAAGGTCATAACCCGCTACGTACTCCATACTGATATAGGTATAGGCGTCCCAATTGCCCATATCAAACGTTCTTAGAATATTGCGATGCGTGATACGTCGCGCCAGACGAATCTCTTCTTTGATGCTGATAGCATTACTCTCAGCAAACAGATCTCGAGGTAATAATTTGAGAGCGGTCTTCTCATCCAACTCGCGATCTTCAACCAAAAACACCAAGCCCATAGCCCCTTGCCCAATGAGCTCTAGTACGTCGTAACGGTCGCCAATTCTCGTTCCAGTCGTAATCATTGACCGAGCTGCCTTAGCCGCCACATTGCCTTCGTCTAAGACAAGAGCACCAGAGCTGTGAGGTAGGTGTTGTTCGGGCGCGCCTCCCCCCACGATTAAGTCAGCCTCTAAGGCACTGTTCGACAGTGCCTTATCAACGTTTAATTCATTAGAAATTTGAGCCAAGTAGTTTTCCAACTCAGCCTTCTCCTTTAGGGTATTGCCCATCTCTACGACTGCCCGGTAGAGCATCCCAATCTCGTCATTGGATTTTGGCGCGGCACTCTTGTCTGGGAAGTTACCATCACGAATACCACCGGTGACCGATACCAGCTCGATGATGGGTCGACTAATTCGTATTGATACAAACCCAGCCAGCATAAACGCGACAACCAGACAGATCCCACCAATAACCAGCACTGTATTCTGGATGCTGGTAAACGGTGCTAATAGATCTGCACTGGAACGTAAGATCATCACAAAACCCAATGGGTCGCTGCCGTCATTGCCAACGCGACTAGCAACCGCGAAATACTCTTGATTATTTAGCGTTGTATGAAAATTTTGCACCGCTGATTCACCATCAAACATCGGCTGCCAGCTTGAAGTAGACTGTTCAAAGTATTCACTTAGCGAGCGTTTAAGCTCGTGGTCGGTAACGTAGATGTTATTAACCCCATTAACCTGTCGACTCTGGTCGCGAGTAAAGCTAAAAAAAGCAATATCGCTGAATGTCAAAGACACAATCTCATTCGCCATATCGCTACTAAATTCATAGGCTAGTGCTACCGTTCCCCGAACCACGTCAGTCGCGACATTATCAAATATCGGCTCAGTGACAATCTGCATTAAGCGACCTTGGCTCAGAAAATACCCCTGCCCCGACTTACCGGCGAGCGCATCATCGAAAAAATGTGTTTTGCCTGCCATGTTTTGGCCAATCGCTTGTGGTCGGTCTGAACGCGCTAAGATATTGCCGGAGCCGTCGGTGAAAAATAGAATGTCAAAGTCGAGTTGATTCTTAAACTCCTGGCTCTGATCCTGGAGTGTTAATACTTCGCTTTCATAGACCAATGGCAATATGCGGCTGTCTCTCGCTACGCTTCTGGCGACCTCTCTGATGGAATTGAAACGGCTTTCGATTTTGGTGTCTAAAACGGTACTGGACTGCCGCAATGATTGGCCTATGGTTTGGGCGGAGACCAGTTTCGCCTGTACGCCAATTTGCCAGAAGGTGGTAAGAATAAGCGCGCCGAACCCGACCAAAATAAGAAAGAACAGTTTTTCGCGAATACCGAATCGAATATTAGGTTTTGACATCAATAGAACTCGTCTTCAAACAGTGCAGAATTTTTAGAATAGTCTCCACCAAACTTATTTTTGTGCGACTCGGTCTTAAACGCCACGGTATCAATGCGGTCGATCAATTTAACCGTCTCGTTGGCTTTTACCTCAACTGTTTGCTTTGCCTCACCGCGAATATTCCAAATGGTGACTTCATAGGTACCAGGGCGTACATCGTCGATTTTATAGCCGCCTTGGTCATCCGCTTTTACACTCAGTCCTTGTTTGCCGACAGCGACAAACATCGCCATGTCTGCGTGGATATTGCAATAGACTTTTACTATTCCGGGCTCCCTTAAGGTAACCGCCCGCTTTAAACCCGAGCCATAAGTACCGAGGTCAAACGCATTACTGCCTGATGACGAAAAAACGTTATGTTGGATATTGTCTTTATTCGCAAACACCACTTGATCGCCAGCGCTAATGGTTGAGTAGCGTGGTTTATATTCCTTGTCTTGCATGTCAATGACATGCACTTTTGACGGGCGATTTTGCACGTTGCTCATGACTGTTTTTGGCGTCAATGTTATCAATGTGCCAGTCGCAGGCAGCGGTTGCCCGTTCTCACCAAGCAGAATAACTTTGCCAGCGATTGCGCCCTGCTCGATACCTACCTCTTTATTTTCTGTTTCCGTGGAGATTTTAGGTACCACATTGTTTGGCGATTTGGGTTCGTGTGGTTTAGCGGGTTTCTCTTTCTTGACTAACGTTTCTGCGTCACTTTCTTCAGGTGATAAAACCGTGCTCGATTCAGTAGCTTGAATCGCGGGTTTGGTCTCTAGACTTGAAACAAGGCCCGATTTCGTCTTGCCGGTTGATACTGGCGATTCGCCTATCGGATCAACCAGTGAATCGTTATCAGAAGTTGCGAGAACTGCCTGATCATCCATCGGGAGCTGCTCATTTGCAGCCACAAGCGGGCCAACTTTCGCCGAACTATCTGAGAACAGGATTCGATCTTGCCCTAGCATATTGCTTGTTGCACATGAGGTCAGCAGTGACAATAGTGGTAGCACCATGAACATACGCATAACAAAATTAGATTGCCCACGCACTCGGTTTAAATAATTGTTAAACAGCATTTTGACTGTTACTCCGTATTTCAAAGCGACATTGATTCAGGATTTAGTGTCCGACAATTACTTAGTGCCTACTTAGGCCGACTTGGTTCAATCAAAATGAAATAAAATTGAGTTCTTACTGTATTCCATGCTTATTTAGGTAAACGCACGAAGCAAATACAAAAGAAAGAGCGAAAAGAAAGGATGCGTGGCCACTGGTTTGGCGCAGCCTTACCTTGAGTGGACAAGCCTATTTAGATATGAAAGCAGTTCATTGAAGCTTAATTTATCAAATAAAAACTGTTGTCGTTGATATCAATACTCTCTCAGAGGGTTTATACAATAAATCAATGACTACTCGAGGATAGCTGTGAGTATTCGCGATCGTAAGCAAGAACCGAAAGACCCCGCTATTGCTTGTGCGAAGTTTCGTGCTGAAAGGATATCCTTATTTCAAGTCAGGCGTTCTAATGTTGGGTGTCCCTTCCAATTTCGTCCAAGGTATATCTCAATTGCTGTGTAAGCATCCTGATCTAATTGATCCATAGTAGAATTCTCCGTTTTTGGGGACAGCGACTAGCGTAGTCGAAGGTTGCTTCTCCGCTTGAAGCTAGATCCACACTAAGCAATATGTTTATTGCCGCAAAAATAAGTGCGTTTTGCCGCGTCTCAATGAATAATTGAGTGGTGTTTTTCTATCAAACTAAATGAATGAACGCGTAACAATGGAAGTAGCTTGTGTAGGTATGGTCTGGGCCACACGTGATGGCCCAAGCCATTTAAGTTTCAAACATTGCTCGCGTTCACAAGTGCGTTTCTATTTTCCCCAGGTGCCGGTGCCCGTGGCAACGCCGGCCGCGACGACCAATGCTGCGCCGTGCATAACAACTTTGGGACCAAACACCTGTTGGTCGATCATCAAAGAAATTTGACCAGGATTTGATGGCGTATTCACAGCAAGGTTGAAGTTCATCCTTTGACCGACAAGTTGGGCGCGTGAGAACCCAGAAATTCCGGCACAGAAGCTGATTCCGCCAGCACCTACGATAAGGCCTCCGCCTTCACCTTCAAATTTAATATCTTCACCGTCGATGGTCATTGTCACTATAATCTTGACGTAGCCTACGCCAATGACGGAAAGAACCACGTTCGCCGTGATGGGCGAATCTTTTATCGCCTCGATAGACAATTTCTGGTCGCCACCAACGACCTGCAGCATATTCTCTCTTTGTCCTTCAACATACGTTTTTGCTAATGACTGATAGTGTGAGATGAGTTCAGGGTTGTTTTCTATAGACATGCTTAATACTCCTTGTTAGAGATGGTTTAGTAATTAAGAAGCCGCCTATGTTGACCAATCAGCCGTGTAACCTGTGTGCCAAGCGTAAAAGAACTCTCCGGAAAAGGTTTTGAGTGGATCCAGTACGTAGGAAGAATCAGTATTCCGACAATTCGTTCTTTGCTTTGATCTCAAGGCGCTTCCAAGACAAAAGAGTATGAGTCGTCCAACATTTTATTCATATTGGACGAAAGTCCAATTAAATGGTGCATTTTCAGGAGTTTGGTTTTTTTGTCGGCAAGGCCGACAAAAATATTTTATGTTTGAATCGGTTACAAAGAACAGTCAGCCGCCAAGTGCGCTTCTGAACTTACTGAATAAAACGCAGCTTCGCACACCGGCTCGAGCACAGCCGCTACCGATGTGGGAACAACCGAAAAGTATAGATTGCTAGCGTCTAAAAGGAGTAGCTTCCACCACCCGAATTTACCTCGTTCAAGGTGTTAATGGTGCTGTAGCGTCCGTTTTTAGTCGCGTTACTTCTTGAGTAGAGTCCTCAGGCGGCGTTGGCGTAAATTCCGTAGTTATTGGTACCTGAAGCAGGTACATCGATATCCACATTGTCTAAGACGATGAGACCATTGGCATAGATACCCATGCTACTGTATTGCCCAAAACCATCTTGGATATGCGACTGCTTCCACCGCCAGACGTGGTGACGACAGCAGCAGGCAGGGTAGTGGCCCCGTAACCCGCTTCGAGAATGTTTACATCGACGCCAAAACCTGCGAGGTGGACGTTCGGTTTTACCTGTAGTGGCTGTCCTATTGTGTATTCCACAGCCGGTCATTGGGCGCAAACTTGCGCTTAGCGGTCATTTCATTTTTCAGCTCTGATGCCTTTGTTCACGGGTTAGAAATACATCTGCAGGAAGCCCGGCGCCGAGAACCATAAAATCTTTAAGATCATCATCCAGTATGAAAGTGTCGATATCTTGTCTTTTCATAAAGGCCATTAGGTATTTTTTTCCAGGCGTCATTGAAAAATCATAGTTGAAATGAAGAGCTAGCCCTTGGGCACTTAATAGATAGCGAATGTCATCGAGTTCTTTTTGAACGCTTAACAATTTCGATTCTGACCGCGCACCTGACTTCAATATTTGTATTTCCTTTTCTATGGATAGCATCCTCTTCAGAGACTGTTTTTGTGACTGCCGACTGATTTCTAAATCAATAAGATGTATTGGAACTTTTATTTTCAGCACGGCGGGTACTTCTTCTCCGAAGGTTTGTAAGACCTTATTAACTTTAAAACTCCTCGTAACATATGCACCGCCAGGCATGTTGGCATCATTGATAATTGCCTCATTATCAAACGCCTCGAATTCGCCAATGAAAACCCAAATATTGTTCGACAAGATTTTGTCTTGCTCCTCAATATCACTACTGACTGAATCACTAGCATTGCAAGTAACGCTTGCTATCAAACAGGCAATGAAAACCCACTTTCTACGTATTATTCTTCGCATAATTGATACTCTTTTGACTCATGCAACTTAAGCGGGGGCCGCTGTCCGATCAGCTTACCTTTATTCCAAGGCTGGTGTTTGGCAACAATGTTATCTTCGGCGTTATACATATCTGATACCTCATAGTCAAAATGAGATATCATTATAAATCAATGACTTAAATAGTCACTAGGTTGCCCTAAGCCGACATATGATATCGCGGATTGCCCTGAGGTTATCTAGTTAGAGAGCTCTGAGCAGGCTAACCTAACATGCCTGTGGACTTCCCAGACCTTAATAGACATTTCCGTCTAGCGCACACCTACCGAATAAAAATAAAACTGTGTTTGCGTTTTCTGGCATCACGGAACCAACTCCAACAACACTTTGATTGCAGTTCCTCAGCGAAACTAGCGTTATCAGCAAGTCGCCCTTTCTAAAATAAAAATGCGCATTATTAACCTCGGTTAATTACGTGACTACTTAGCCTCATTACCATGCCGGCACCAAGTAATTTACCAAATAGCACCAAATGAACTCTCGCAATTTTATAAATCTAGTTGGCATAGCCTTGTTACTCACATTGGCTGCGATCATGTCAGTAATATGGCACGGGGAGCATAGTCCATACGTTGTACAGGCCGCTATATCTGGGTTTATGGATATACCCGCTGCGGCATCCGGTATGGCTTCACCGCCGGAGCAATACTTTTACTTTGGACGCTTCACCTTATTATTTTATGTGGCAATTTTCCTGAATATTATCAAGATCAAACAAGCGATAAGGCCACGGATAGTACTTATTTCCGTGCTGTTCTTAAGCATCGCGCTAATAGGCGATATTGCCACTTATTGGTTGAGTGATATTTACGGCGCCTACTTGCGAAGGATTGGTTTTTGGTATGCCGAATTTCCCGCATTGATAATATTGTTAGCTTATTGGTTTAGCCTAGCAAGTTACCAAAGCATAAAGTCACGAAAACCACAGCCGATGATTTGGCTGTTGCCCTTAACGATTTTAGCGATTGGATGTATTCAATACTTACCGCATAGCTTCCTACTAGTGATTCTCATCGTTGTTAGCTTCAAGCCTTTTACGCAATCCTCAAATTGATGTGAAAACTCGCTGAAAGCTAGCCACATCCCCATAACAATCACTACGATTTACTCACAAGGACTTATATTTTGAAAGCCCTATTAAAATTGACGTTAGTATTGGTCACGATCTTTGCATCGACCTTTTTATTGGCAAAATCAACCGGCATTATTAGTGTTGAGAAAATCGAGCTTTGGTTAACCACGGCAAAAAATGTCGACGCGCTCTGGCTAGCTTCAGTGATTATTCTACTGCTATTTTGTGACCTATTCATTGCTGTTCCAACGCTAACCATAATTATCTTAAGTGGCTATTTTCTTGGACATACGGTTGGAGCGCTCACATCAATAACCGGCGTGATGCTAGCGGGTATTACAGGCTACACCCTAAGTTATTTCTTTGGTGAAAGATTAGAAAAGTTAGTTGTCAAAGATCATCAACAAAGAGTTGAGCTACGAGAGCAGTTCAAACGTTATGGTTTGCTGATGATCATATTTTCAAGAGCTATGCCGATCTTACCCGAAGTAACCGCATGCTTGTCAGGGCTAACTAAAATGCCATTTATGAAGTTCCTATTCGCCTGGTCGGTAAGTTCAATTCCCTACGTAATCATCGCAACCTACTCAGGTTCAATTAGCACTCTAGAAAACCCAAAACCCGCTATCACTACGGCGATCGCACTCACTGTATTTATGTGGGCGGCTTGGTTTATGATCAAACGATTAGCTAAGCGAAAGCCAGCTTAAGCTAATCGTGATTGTGTAGCTTATACGCAAGTTCCCTCCACTAGAGGCAAAAGGAAATAACATTTGAGCTTTTACTTTTTAACACAATACACAAGTCTTCGACTTCGAGAGTTTCAATGGCTAAGTCATAGTGATTTCGCGCATTACTATAGCCAGCGATACGTAGAAAATAGTCCCCGTCAGCTGGTGCGGTAAATGTAATGAACTCGTTGTCAGTAGTGCTATCTGAACTGGCTATTTGCACCTGTGAAGCATCAAGCAAATAGGCATCAAGATCGCCAGCATCGTGATTAAACAACACCTCGATGTTAACCTGCTGCTGACTCCTCAATGGTAGCCGAAAATAATCTACGTCTTGGCTATGAACCTCGTGGTCACCAATATTAAGTTCAGTGAAAGATTCATTCGCTGTGAGTTCATACGCCGAAAGCAAATCATTATTTGGTTCAAGTACGTCGGCTTTCAAATATTCAAAAGCACCGACATCGGGAGCGTCGAGACGCCGTGAAACGCCTCGCTGGTCAATAGCATCGATAAAGTTTAATGTACCAGCATCTATTGCTGGGCTCGAAATAGAGAGAGGCACAGTCTCGGTAGGACCGCCAAAAAACCCTAGACCAACTAACAAAGGGTCAGATCCAATTTGATTACTATTAGTATTATCAACCAAATCACAGGCACCAAACCCCGTCGATTTAATCACGTTATTGCCTTGGTCTATTACTTGATCTGAACCGTCAACGACACAGTCATTGGACGCGTTATCAGCGAAGACATTATTGCTTAACGCCACCTTTACATAACCAGGACTAGAACCGTCTGCGCTGATGCCACCACCAAAACTGGCTGAATTATTATAAAAAGTAGAGCGAGCAATATAGGAAGTCGTGCCTGAATTTCCGCGGATAAATATACCTCCGCCACGAGTCGCCGAGGAGCCTGCACTATTGTCAACGAAGGTGCTAAATTCTACCGACAAAAAACCATCAGTTGACTTAATCGCGCCACCACCTTGCCCACCGACGGATGAGTTAGACTTAAACGTAGAGGTGAAAATTCGCAAATCTCCACCGTCATTCCGAATCGCACCGCCATCACCTGCTGTCGCCGAATTGCTTTCAAACTGGGAGCTGACAACCCCCAGCGTTGCGCCCGCACTTAGCAAAATGGCACCACCTGACGTAGCTCTACCATTTTTAAGAAAGAGGTTCTCAATGCGAACATTCGAGTTTCCGCTAATAGTCAATATTCTATGGCTAGACGCTCCATCTAACACTTTGGATGTATTCAAAATATCGAAACCCGACACTACAAGACGTGGGCTGCTGGACCCATTGTTGATAGCTGTCAACGCACTCGCTAAAGTGATGTTGTCAATCAAATTGATGGTATGAATGCCTGACACTTCATCGTTAAAATCGACAATTGCAGCATTGAGTTCAGCCTGGCTACTCACATCCACCGTGAATGCAAATGCCCATTGAGAAGCGCATGCGCAAGCTAACAACGATACCAACCTAAACGTCTTCATACTTATCATTTGTAGTTTTCCCTTAATATTAAAATTCGCCTACTAATTCGCTTACTGGAACAGTAGCAGCAACCCTCTGCTATTAAATTGTGCGTGGACAATGAAATAGTGTCTTTAGCAAATCAGCCGAACATATGATTCATAGGTACGCAGAATGTGACCAACAGACTTAGCATAGCCAATACATTAATTAGGCTTATACCGAATATAATAATTTTGTTTTCTGTTAGTTACAACTGAGCACCTAATAAGTATCTGGCAGACGATTAAGAATGCTGCATGCTCTTTAACGTAAGCGGTTCAAAATCTATTAACTTGCATTAAAATTAAACGCCCCCAGATTATTTTAATGAAAATACTATCTGTGGCCTGCGCGACACTCTTGTTTTGCGTGATGACGATTGGTGCAAGTAACGCATCAGAGTCAAGCCAAACGCGATTACCCACTGAGGTAATCTCAAGCACAATCACTCAAGTATCAGAGTTGTTGACCGAGAATTATGTCTACCCTCAGGTCGCCGCGCAAATGCGAGATTTTTTGAATCAGCAATTGCTAGCAGGCAATTATAAAAATAGTCATAGCCTAAGAGAACTCATTTCACTGATCGAGTCGGACCTACAGAAGGTTAGCAGCGATGGTCATATCAATTTGATGTTAGCTGAAGATTCGACTGATCGTACTTCAAACGTTCTGCCAAAAACCAAATCTAGAAAATTGATTACTGCAGAAATAATTTCAACCTCGAGTGATGGGCGCAACATCGGCTACCTGAAGATTAATAGCTTTAGTGGTCATCCTGAAACTAAAGACCTCCTTATTAGTGCGATGAAAAGCATTGCCAATAGCGACTCATTGATAATTGATCTTCGCGAAAACGGTGGTGGCGACCCGAATCTAGTTGCGTTACTGAGCTCGTATTTTGTAGAAGATGGCACACCGCTTTGGAATATAATTGATCGCAATGGAAACCCGACATTAGAAGTAATCAGCCCAGCGAATCAAGAAAAATTCATGGGTCAACTATGTATTCTTACAAGCTATAAAACCTACAGTGCCGCAGAGGCGTTTGCCTACACGCTAAAACATTTGGACCGCGCATACATAGTCGGCGAAGCAACTGGCGGCGGCGCTCACCTCATCGACACCAAACGAGTCAACGACGCAATCGACATGCGAGTGCCGGTGGTTAGAGCCTACAACCCAATAACTAAGTCAAACTGGGAAGGCCGCGGCGTGATTCCCGCGCTCACGGTGAAGGCATTACACGCCAAGTCGGCTGCCATTGCATATTTACACGGCGAGACTACTCAATAAGCATCCCACTACTCACTACATAATAGGCACACCGCTACTGCTTAAAGATGTAACGCTGCTCCGAGTTATGACTTGGCTTATGCTTTGGGCTACGCCACAACGGAGTGTCGAACGTCCATTCGTTAGGAGTATTATTATCTAACGAGCTGTGCTCCTCTCCCCAGCGATGCTCAAACTCATGGATTCCGGTTTCAGTAATGGCTCTTCCAGCGACGATGCTGGTGGTGAAACCACTCGTGCCATTTTTATATAGCGTAGCGCTTTCTATTATGATCTCAGTACCGGCTGGGAGACTATACGCGAGCGTAACACCATCAAATAAAGGCTCATCCGCATCAAGCAATAACAATGGCGTTTGGAAAACAAAGGCGTCAATATTTCGAACCAAACGCGCATCACTATGCAACACCAAGGTTTGACCAATCAGATGAGAGTACGGCGGCATGTGATGCACCTGCGTAACCTTAGTTCTAAGCGTTAGATACAAAAGCAGTATGAACAACATGATTGCCGCAACACCAACGGTAAGAACAGTACTTCCAATCTTCATTTTTTAAGCCGCATTGTTTGAATTTGATTAAATTTAGATTAGTAATCCATTAGGCCGCTGCTAGCAGGAACCTGTATTGCTTTGATCGAAGCAAAATTGAGCAAACCTAGAATTCCCAAAACATCGGAATTACCAGCACCGCCACTATCAACATAATAATATTCATCGGCACCCCTATTTTTAGAAAATCGGCAAACTTATAGTTGCCTGCGTTATAAACATAGGTGTTGGTTTGATAGCCAATGGGAGTTGCGAAACTTGCCGAAGCACCAAACATAACCGCTACAATAAACGGGCGCGCATCCACACCCAGTGTATCGGCCAACGCGATGGCAATTGGCGTCAATAATACCGCAGTAGCGTTATTGCTCATGACCTCCGTGAGCACCGAGGTTACCAGATACAAAACTGCCAACACCGCAACAGGCCCCATCAACTGAGCGTAACTCGCTACCCACTCCACCATTCCTCTTGCTAGCCCGGTTTTATCCATGGCGATCGACAACGACAACATGCCGAAGATCAGCATCAGAATACTCCACTCGATCGACTCGTAAGCTTTTTGCTGCGTCACACAGCCAGTCAAAATAACTAACGCAGCGGCGGCAATTGCTAAACCAGCTATTGGCATCACATTTAACGCGGCCAGCACAACAACACTCATCAAGGTGGCAATCGCTATCGGCGCTTTAGCGTGATTGAAGTTAGCTTGAATGAGTTGCGTCAACGGCATTAGGTCTTCGTGCTCAAACAGCTTCTCTAGTTCATTTTGAGGGCCTTCAAGTAACACCACATCGCCTTGTTGCAAATTTAAGCGGTCGAGGTTGCCGGTGATATTGTGCTTGTCGCGGTGCACGGCGAGCATATAACACCCATAACGACGGCGCAGGCGCAGCTGCGATGGGCGTAAACCGATAAAGCTTGAATTTTGTCCGACCACTGCCTCGGTCACAATTGTCTCGAGCGTTCGCACCGGGTCGGTAAGACTCAAGTCGTCGGTGTCGAAGGTCATGCCGATGAATCTACGCAGCTCAAGCAGTTCGTTTTTGTGTGTCTTAAACACCAAACGATCTCCGGCTTGTAATGGGATATCGCGCAAAGGTGACGCGCTTTGTCCTTGATTTAGCTCACGGGCATCAGTCGCATGGACCAAACGTGCCAACACACTCGGTTGATTACGACTACCCACCTGATTGCGTACTAGGTCAATAATTTCGTAGTCCTCAGATTCCGTAAACTGAACAGCGTTTAAGGTGTTGCCGATCAGTGGTGAGTCATGTGGCACCATCGCCTCCGCAGTAAATCTTTTGCGCGTGGATTGATCGATTAATTGTTCTTCGAGCAGTACCCGTTCCGGCAATAGCTTACGCCCTACTGTAGCCATAAACACACTGCCCACAATCGCCATACATATTCCAGGTAAGGAGATTTCAAACATACTAAACGGTGCCTGCCCGTGTGCTTGCGCTACGCCGTCAACCAAAATATTGGTTGAGGTGCCAATCAAGGTGCAGGTGCCGCCTAGAATCGACGCGTAGGAGAGTGGAATTAGGTACTTTGACGGGTAGTCCTTTAATTTACGCGCCACAGCTATCACGACCGGAGCCATAACAATGACTACCGGAGTATTATTCATAAAAGCTGACAACAACATGACGCCGCCGAGCAACAGACCGATCGCCAGCACTCGGCTTTTTTCAGCAGTCGCCAAGGCATAGCGCCCCATCACATCGATCACTCCGGTACGCTCTAGTGCGGCACTCAAAACAAACATACACGCAATGGTGACTGGTGCCGGATTACTGAATACACTCAGCGCTTCACTAGTACCAATCACTCCCGAAACCAACAGCACCGCCATCGCACTCAAGGCCGTGATATGCGCCGGTAGCACCTCCCTAACGAACAGGTAGAACACACCGATTAATACCGCCGCCGTTACCAGTGTAGGATACAGTTCTGAGTTCATTTAGTGACCTTCACGATAGATCTATTCGTTTACCAAGCTACGACTGATTCACATACTGCCGATCGCTCGGCAAGCTCCCGACACGCGCGGTATTGCCTAAGCCTGCGTGGTAGTTAATATTCTCGCATGACACCGCACTAAGCTGGGGGCTTTTTAGTGGTCGAAGCGAAATAGAACAATCATTGACAAACGGCAAGCAAACTTGTTTTCGACCACGCTGACTGATATCGTTTGCATTGCTGTTCCTACATTCAGCAATTATCGGTATACGTGATAAAGAGGAGCAAACGTGGATCATATATATCGAATGTCAGTGCTTAAGCCAGCTTGGTTATAAATTTTAGTTGAGGAGCCAGAATTTACCGATGCATAGTTGGCGCAAACGTATCTTGGAGAGATGCGTAGATAGCACTCGTCGTGTTGTTTTATCGCTGTTAAGTAAACGCACGCCGTATCCTTCGGATGACATGAAAATCATTTAATTTCATTCCACTACAGGAGATTCCTATGCCCTTTTATCAAGCTCGAACCCTACTTTCGAAGCTCGGACTTATGTCCAGATTCCTTCGCCCCTTTGCCATTTCGTTGAGTATATTAATCAGTTTCACCGCCTCCGCTGCGGTCGCTCCGTTAACCGTCAATGGGTCACAAATCCTTGTTGGAGGTCAAGCCCAAGGGCTCGCGGGAAATAGCTATTTCTGGAGCAATACCGGCTGGGGCGCGGAGCGCTTTTACAATGCCGACGCGGTCGCATGGCTGAAAAATGACTGGAAATCTAATATCGTGCGCGCCGCCATGGGCGTTGATGAAGCTGGCGGTTACTTATCAGACCAAGCTGGCAACAAGGCACGTGTAACAGCAGTGGTCGACGCGGCCATTGCGCAAGACATGTACGTAATTATTGATTGGCACACTCATCACGCTGAAGATTACCGCACAGATGCGGTGGCGTTTTTTAGCGAGATGGCGCAAACCTATGGTAGCCATAATAATGTTATCTATGAAATCTATAACGAGCCATTACAAGTTAGCTGGAGCTCGACCATAAAACCCTACGCCGAAGCAGTGATTGGCGCGATTCGCGCCCACGATCCAGATAACTTGATTGTTGTGGGCACACCAACCTGGTCACAAGACGTAGACCAAGCCGCCGCAGACCCAATCACTGCATACAGTAATATTGCCTACGCACTACACTTTTACGCGGGTACGCATAAACAATGGTTACGCGATCGCGCCGAGCAAGCTATGAACGCTGGCATCGCGATTATGGTGACTGAATGGGGATCAGTGAACGCCAGCGGTGACGGCGCGGTCGATACAGCCGAAACCAATGCTTGGGTTAATTGGATGGCTCAATATAATCTGACACATCTAAACTGGTCTGTGCATGACAAAGCCGAAGGCGCGTCAATACTTCAGCCCGGCGCATCGAGCACCGGCAATTGGCCGTCGTCAACGCTAACCGCCTCCGGTGCCTTTGTGCGTGACATTATCCGCGCCTACAACGATGGCACGGACACTGGCGGTGGAGATAACGGCGGTGGAGATAACGGCGGTGGAGATAACGGCGGTGGAGATAACGGCGGTGGAGATAACGGCGGCGGCAACTCACCTTGTGACTCGGCCAGTGCTATTGGTCTACCCGGCACCGTACAGGCAGAAGACTTTTGCCAACAAAGCGGCATTCAAACCGAGGCAACATCAGATACTGGCGGCGGTGATAACATTGGCTGGATCCAAAATGGTGACTCAAGCCAATACCGCGTTAATGTGTCAGCAGCTGACACCTACCAAGTCGAGCTTCGAGTCGCCACTCCGACAATCGGCGGCAGCGTCGATATTTTAGTCGACGGCAACAAAGTTGGTAGCATTGCGGTCGGCGATACCGGTGGCTGGCAAAATTGGCAAACCAAATCGACCGACGTACAACTTAACGCAGGCCAACAAACTCTGCGCTTAAACTATGTCGGCGGCAGTGATTACCTAATGAATATCAACTGGGCCAAATTCAACCTACAAGCTGATAATGGCGGTGGAGACAATGGTGGTGGAGACAATGGTGGTGGCAACACCGGAGTGAGTTGCGATTTCATCATCGCCAATCAGTGGAGCAGCGGGTTCGTTGGTGAAGTTAAGATCACAAACAACGGCACTAGCGCTATCTCAAGCCCTTGGTCAGTCAACTTTGGTTTTAGCGATGGGTCAAACGTCACCAGCAGTTGGAATGGCAACCTGAGTGGTTCTAACCCGTATACCATCGCACCATTGAGTTGGAACCAAACTATTCAGCCCGGCGGCTCCACCAGCTTTGGCGTACAAGTCAATAAAGGTGCTAGCGGCCAACCCGCATCAACGCCGACGGTTGGCGGTTCTATCTGTAATTAATGCGTATCTAGATTAGTCTAGCCGCTATCCAATTTGATTGGGTAGCGGCTTTTTTTATCTTTGACTTTCTTCCGAATTTACTTGTTCCGCATGGATTTTACGAAACGATTTGACTCAGTAATCGACGCTTCCATTTGCTGAATCAGGTCTTCGACTTGGCTTTCGATAATCACCACTTCGCCTGAGATACTGGATACGGCACGCGCATTGAGATTGTGTTTTAAATACAAGGTATTATCTTGCAACACACGTAATACTGGCTCAATACGGCTCTGCGACACCTTCATTTTTTGATAAATATCGGCATAACGCGCTTTGGTGGTCTGCAAATTTTTCTCGCTAGCGCGCCGCAACGACGAACTTTGATACTGCCCTAGCTCGTCTTTCCACTCATCAAACAAGTCCTCAGCCACGCGATTTACCGATTGAATGCGCTCATCCAACTCAGCCGCTTTGTCTTCACTCGCGGCAACCGCTTTGGCCATACGTTTATACTTCTTTTCGAGGCCAGCATCTTTAACATTGATTAGACTCGCCAACTCATCATAAGCAGACCGAAACTGTTTCTTTGCTTCTTGCTGCGTTTCCGACGTGTCTTCAATACGATCGATCAATATATCGCGTTTATGAACGCCGACTTTTTCAAGTGCAGAGTATTGCGCTTTTTGAACAGTCCCGCAGGCGCTCAAAGCTATTAACATTAATAAGGTGATAATCGGTTTCATAAGCTTACACACAGCAGGGTTGGCTAAAGGACGAATGCTAACAAAACAATCGGCCTGAGTATGTTAGACAAGATAAAATGATACCCAAGTTACCAATTACTGCTCGTAAAATAGAATGCCGTTACTTGTCTGCCCTCCCCCAATCTTCATCTCTAAGTTTATTGCTAGCTATAAACTGTGGGGTAGCTTGCTGGTGTCGATACTCCTTGTATACCAAGCATTCAGCACTACTGGCATTGGCTCCAAATGGGGAATTCCCAGCTACGACACGTTTTACCAAGCACCTCGCGACGTGCTGATCTCACGTATCGAACAAGCCAGCGCGGCACAACAAGATACCGCCGAAGAATTTCGCACCGCACTCGACAAGTTCAAGTCCGTTACCGCATTCAACGGTGGTGATTTAGAGAAACAATTCAATACTCTAAATGACGCATTCAAAAACAGCGAAGCGGCCGCGCAGGATGTCAGCGCGCGTGTTGAGACGGTAGTTACCGCAACCAACCGTTTGTTGAGCGAGTGGCGCGACGAATTAAACGACTACCATGACCCGCAATTCAAACAAAAAGCACAACAGCAATTCGACCAAACACGCCGTCAGTCCGAACAGTTAATCGCAGCCATGCGAGCTACACAAGCAAAAACCGAACCGGTACTCGGCGCTTTCCGCGATCAAGTTTTGTTTATCAAACACAACCTGAATATGCAAGCGATCGGCTCCTTAAAACAGGAGTCCGCAACCATTGAAACCGACGTCGATCTGCTGATTAAGGAAATGGAAGCATCGGTCGCCCAAGCAGAGACGTTTGTCCGTGCCTTATCAGACTAAAGCACTTCGCAAATATGAGAATAATGAGGTGAATCACCTCCGAACCGAGTAACTACTATTTATCGCCCTTTAAAATTGAAATGAGCTTGGTCTATCAATTTTAAATTTTATGATATGCCAGACTTCAAACCTTTGCGCTACTCTTGCTTTTTCGAGGCCGTTTCTTTCGGTACTGTTTTTTTCGATACTGAGCTTTACTACCTAAGCCTCTAAGCCCATGCGGAACAACGCTGCGACTGTCAACCACCATCGACTTCAATTGAGTTTGTAGTGGCATCATCAACTCTTGGTAGCTACTCAAGCCATCGTGAATTGCCGTCAAGCGAGACTCCCACAGCGCCGTTAGGTCTGGATGCGTCGCAACGTCGGGTAAGGCATCAACAAATGCTCTGCCCGTTTTCGTCGAGAAAATCGTTTTACCTTGTCGGCGTAAGTAGCCCCGCTTAAACAGTAATTCAATAATCCCCGCGCGAGTGGCATCTGTTCCTAAGCCATCGGTGTCACGCAGAACCTTCTTCAACTCAGAGTCACTTACATGCGCACTGATGCCGGTCATCGCCGCTAATAGACTCGCGTCGGTATAGTGTTTTGGTGGCGATGTATGCTTTTCATCTAGCCTTGCAGCCAGCGATTTCAGGCCTTGCTGAATATGCAAGTTGGGGATTTTTTGCTCGCTCTCTTGATCAGTATTGTCGGCTTCTGCTTTGGGTTTAGCTGACGGAAACAAACATTTCCAGCCGACCTTAATCGGCTCCTTGGCCTTTGCAAGAAAAATTCCAGTGCCAATGCTTATCTCTGCTTTGACATCGAAAAACTCGTAGGCCGGTAAAAACTGGGCAAGGTAGTTTCGGCAAATCAGTCTGTAGACTTTTTCTTCAATGGCACTAAGCGTGGAGGTGAGTTTAGCCGCATTGAGCTTCTTCTGAGTCGGTATAATCGCGTGATGCGCATTCACTTTAGCGTCGTTCCAAGCACGACTTTTAACACCGATATCAACGCTTTTAAAGGCCTCACTGTTTGTCCCAAATAAACTCGTAGCAGCCTTGCTTGCGCCAGAGTTAAACGTAATAGCCGCCACGACGAGTTTAGCCTCGGTAAAATGATCCTTCGGCAGATAACGACAATCAGAGCGCGGATAAGTAATAAGTTTATGACGCTCATAAAGCCCCTGACACACATCGAGTACTTGCTGAGCACTGAGACCGAACGCCTTACTGGCCTCAATTTGTAATGCCGATAGGTTAAACGGCAGAGGTGCCGCTTGCTTCTTATGCTGGCGTGCTAGCTGCATCACGGTCGCCGGTTGATGGCTAATACGCTTAATCACATTTTCAGCCAATGGCTTAGATGAGTTCCGACCAGCTTCATCTAAGTACGGTTGACACTGTTTACTTGGCTGCCATTTAGCTTGAAACCGCTCAACCGGACCATCCTCAGGCAAGGTCTCGAGCTGCGCCCAAACTTCGTAGAAAGGTTGACTGATAAAACTCTCGATTGCTTGATCTCGCCGCACCACCAATCCGAGCACAGGCGTTTGCACACGCCCCACCGACAGCACACCGTTGTAGCCAGCCTTTTGGCCCTGCAAGGTGTAAGCACGCGTCAAATTAATACCATACAGCCAGTCCGCTCGAGAACGCGCTAAGGCCGAGGTAGATAGCGGTATAAACTCTTGATTAGAACGTAGCTTCGACACTGCTTGCTTAACTGCTTTTGCATTTAAATCACTGATTAAACAACGTTGAACTGCCGCGGTCTTCTCCTTGCTTACTCCCAGAAAATTAATGACTTCGTCGACCAACAACTGCCCTTCCCGATCTGGATCACCTGCATGTATCAACTGATCGGCCTGCTTAACCAACTTACGCAATACCGCTAACTGTTTTGATGTTTTTCGTTTCGCCACAAGCTGCCAGCGATCCGGAATAATCGGCAAGTGTTCATGTGACCATTTTTTAAACGCTGGGTCATACACTTCAGGTTCGACCTGTTCCAATAGGTGCCCAATACACCAACTCACGGTATCGCCATTGGCTGCCACAATGTATCCGTCAGCCTTTCGCAACGGTTTTGGTAACACATCAGCAATGGCTCGCCCTAGGCTTGGCTTCTCAGCTATAAATAAACGCATAACTTAGTTTGACTGTTTTTATATACAGTATTTTAGTTTTACTCAAGATTCAAGCGCTTCATAAAAAATATATGCCATAGCAAACAACGAATACAGCTACCGCACCGCGTGCATCTACACGACCTGATACGACAAAGTCGAACTAGTGACATTAAACTCACCAATCAACTTTAGGAAAATAGTCCATCGCGGCGCAAACATAAAAAAGGCCGTTGGGGAAACCCCAACGGCCTTTCTAATTACTACGTTCTGTAACGAACTGACAACAAAAATTTAGAAGTCAGCTTTAAACGAGATACCAAAGTAACGCTCTGCGTCACGTGGGATCTGATAACGGAAGTTATCTCCACTGTAAGTAGTTACATACGACTCGTCGCCCAAGTTTTTACCAATAAGCGTAACCACGTACTTTCCTTCGCTGAACGAGAAAGCAACGCTTGCGTTAAACATATCGTAGCCTGGCAATAGAGCGGCAGGGTTAACCGTGCCATTGTTGCCTGGTAAGTCAGAGACTTGCTCGTCCATGTGTACAAATGAGCCATTAAAAATCACATCCATAGATGCTAGCGGGATCACATAGCTTGAGCTCAAGGTGTATTTAAGATCTGGCGAGAACGGTACATCTAAACCATTACGGCTAGTACACGCACCAGGCGCTACGTCTAGCGGACAGTTAAAACGATCAATCACTGCATCAACATACGCTAAACCACCAGAGAGCTGCCAGTTTTCAGACGCCTGCCAAATGAAATCAAGCTCTAGGCCTTGAGTCGATACGTCACCAGCATTGGTTAAACGCGTGATAGTAACGCCACTCGAATCATCAAAGTTGTTTGCTTGAAAACCTTCAATATCGGTTTTAAACAGCGCTAGGTTAGCGAAAAAACTATCAGCCGTTAGCTTGTAACCAATTTCATAGGAGTTCGATGTTTCTTCACCGATCGGTAGAGTATCGCTTTCCGCCATATTGTAAAATGTATTGAACGCAGGGCCTTTATAGCCTTGCGAATACGTTGCATAAGCCATACCTGCATCGTTAACCTGCCATTGCAGTCCTAACTTACCCGATGTGTTAGTTGCGCTGGTTTGATTAGCGAAATCAGTATTGCTGGCGGTTGCTCGAACGCCGACACCTTGGCGACCAAACGGGTCGTTGTTGGTGCGGCGATGATTAAATGACACTTCGTCGTCGGTGTAGCGTAAACCAAAGATCAATGACAATGAGTCAGTCAATTCAGCTGAGCCTTGTCCAAACACCGAAAAGTTCTCGAACTCAGTATCAAATACTGCAGTCGCAGCAACAATATCGTTGGCAAGACATGTCAAACCTGGGTTTGCTGCCAAAATAGGATCATTGGCGGCCGAAACTTGACAGCTTGCATCACGTCGAAAGCTACGATCTGATTCAATATTCCAATAGAACAAACCAGCTTGCCATGTGATTCTTTGATCAGATGGAGAAGCAATTCGCAACTCTTGTGAGAATTGATCCCAGCTCTGAATTCCTAAATCGTGCAATTGAAAGAAGGTGCTGGAGAAATCAACAGGTAACGCAGCATCGCCGGCATTTGACGTGAAGTCGCCTTCTCGGACTTCAGTATTATCCCACTCTCTCGTCGCTGTAATCGAGGTCAATGTGTAGTCGCCAACCTCAGCTTCAAACTGTACAGAAAAAGCAGAATGATCATCCACAGTGCTGGTTTCAAGATCGTGATCGACGCGACGTTGATTAAAGTCAATATCGGCAACGCCATTCACGATGCCCTGTGAGTTAGGTGCTGCTGGCGACGATGGGTTACGACCACTTGGCAAGGCTTCAAGGTCTGCGCAACAGTTGTCTTCGGAGCTATAGTCCTCAGCGATCAATAGTAATTCGACGCTATCGCTGATGTCCCACTCCAACATGCCACGTAATCCACTGCGGTCATAACCGTTAGTGGTTTGGCCAGTAAAAGTGTTCTCGATATAGCCGTCGAAACTGCCATCAAACACAGTAAGACTCGCTCGTGCATTATCAGACAACGGGCCTGCGAAACGACCTTTTACACGACGTTCATTGTCTTCAAAAACAGAGACATCAACACTGCCAGTAAACTCGTCAGTTGGTCGCTTAGTAGTCATGTTCACTACACCAGCCGACGCGTTCTTACCGAACAACGTGCCTTGTGGACCACGCAGAACTTCAAGTCGCTCCAAATCATAGAGATCGGTGAAAGCTTGACCTGAACGACCCAGAACAACGCCATCTACGACCGTAGACACACTCGGCTCAGCGGCAGTACTAAACGAGATTGTGCCAATCCCACGTACCACAACGGTCGAATTTCGATTAGTGTTACCCTTACGGAATGAAACTGATGGAATCAATTGTTGTAGTCCTTCGAAACCAATCGCATGCGCGGAATCAATGGTTTCGGAGCTCAGTACCGAAACAGCAATAGGAACATCTTGGACGCTCTCTTCACGCTTCTGCGCAGTAACAACAATTTCCTCTAATGCACTCTGTGCAAACGCATTTGGCGCAGCGATCGCTGTGGCCACGGCGCTTAATAAGCACCAACGTAGGTTTGCTCCATAGTTAATCTTCATTGAATAACTCCTCTCTTTCTGGTTAGTGTTAGACAGCAAGTGGTCAACATTGACCCTGCTTATTCACCCAATGGCGAAGCTAACATCGAATATTCGTTAGATGCCGATTGAGCAATTTTTACTGCGAAAATAAATTGCTTATTTTCGAACAGCATTGCTTAACAGCAAGCTAAACGCCTTCGATGGTGCTTCTCTTCTTAGCGAACAACCAACCAGAGGATTGATTGTCCAATGTATCGAGCACAATCAGTCTACCGCAGTTCTATTAATTAATACAATAGATATCTTATACAAGAGTTAAGTAGGCAAAGACTGGTTTTTACGCTTGCTCGTAACGGTTAAGGGTTCACAGATATGGTTTTGTGGCGCATCACTGACCACCAACAAACCACCATATTAATACTAATTACCGCTATCAATAGCGGCCAAAACCAGTCACTCAAGCCCCCAACTAAGCCAACCGGCGAGAACAATAGGTACACCGCAACAATCGCCGCCACCATAGTGGAACTCGCTGCGGTAGCGTAGCGCCAAGGGCTCATATTAACCTTAGAGCGCGGCGTAAAAGACCAGTCGGTATCACGCGGTAGGTAGTAACCAATAGCTAACATCATGGCAACTTCTATAGCGAACAGCACGGCGTAGATATGAATAAAATTGAGCTCAATATCCAGCACAAACTTGAGCAGAGCGTAAGCTACCACATGAAAGCAGATTGCGACCTTGGCGGCTAAAGCGGGCACGCGCTTGGTAAACAAGCCAACTAAAACAATAGCAATTACGGGAATATTGTAAAAGCCGGTGAAAATTCGAATAATTTGCCACAAGCCCTCTGGGGCGAACTGCAATAACGGCGCAACTATGAATGAAAAGACCGCGATAACGACACTGGCAATTTTCGCCACTTTGATTAGCTGAGCATCGCTAACCGGCTCCTTTTTAAGCGGCTGGTAAACGTCTAAGCAGAACAGTGTTGCGGCACTGTTGAGCAATGAGTTAAACGAACTAAACACCGCACCGAGTAACACTGCAAGGAAAAAGCCCGACAAATACACCGGCAACACGTCTTTAACGAGCTGCGGGTAAGCTAAATCGATCGATAGTAAGCCAGCACCGCCATTCGAGCTGTATAAGTGGTAGGCAATCACACCTGGCAACATCATCATGAATGGCACTAATATTTTAAAATACCCGGATAACAACACGCCCTTCTGCCCTTCTGCCAAGCTTGCAGCACCAAGGGTTCGCTGAATTACGTATTGATTGGTTCCCCAGTAAAATAGGTTTGCCAAAATCATGCCGGTGAAAATTGTGCCAAATGGCACCGGGTCGTCAGCCGCGCCGATTGCATTTAATTTATGTGTATCGGTGGTCAACACCAATTCTAAGCCCTCGGTAAAACTCCCGCCACCAAGTGCGATCAAGCCCAAAGTTGGCACTAACAGCCCAATAATCAACAAACCAATACCGTTAATAGTGTCTGACACCACCACCGCCTTAAGGCCACCAAACACGGCGTATATCGCGCCAATAGAACCCACCACTAACACCGTAACAATGAGCGCTTGCGAATACGGCAGATTGAGTAGCGACGGCACGTCGAACAAACGTAACACGGCCACCGACCCCGAGTACAGAATCGACGGTATCGTCACAAGTCCATAACCGACCATAAACAACACTACGGTAAGCCGACGAACGCCATCATCAAAACGTTCCTGCAAAAAACCCGGCAAGGTAGTGAACGCGCCGGACAGGTAGCGAGGCAAAAACACCAAGGCCATAATAATGGTTGCAAACCCGGCAGTAACCTCCCAAGCCATGGCGCTCATATTAAAGCCATAAGCCGAGCCATTGAGACCAATTAATTGTTCAGCAGACAAGTTGGTAAGCAACATCGAACCCGCAATAAAGGTCCCAGTTAAACCACGACCAGCGAGAAAATAGCCATCTTTGTCGTCGACACTGCCTTTGGTTTTTTGATACGAAATCCAGCCCACCAATGCCATAAAAAACACACAGGAGAATAACGTGAAGATTAGATCATTGGATTGCATAAAGTTATTTCAGTTGGAGTTCGGTTAGCGCTCGTTTAACGTCGGGTTACTTAGTTTGGCCAGATTTGCTCGATCGCGTAATCGTCCGACTGATCACTTGGCATTGCATCGGTATAGTCAGCGACGGCACTTAGAGGAATACCGACACCGCGTCGAGCAAACACAGCCGTCTCATGTAGCGCCAAACTTAACTGGTGCACTTGTCCACCTTGCCAGACCTCTGGAGCGTCAGCCGACTCGGGGTCGAATCGAACCCACTCGCCGTGCGGCAAATAACATTCAACGCGACCATTCGGATCAAAACATGGAGCCACTAATAGGTCGTCACCAAACATGAACTGATTCTCAAAGGCCCAAGCCTGCTTTTCATTCGGGAAGGCCAACACCATGGCTCGCTGCACCGGCATACCACTGTGAGTTGCTTGTTGCATCGCATTGCGCAAATAGTGCTGCAAACGGTAGCGTAGTTTTAACACCGACATGACCGCATCGGCCGCTTCATCTGAATAGGACCACGGTTCGCGCGCGCCAATGCCATGCAGCCTAAAATGCGCTGAGAATATTCCCGCTTGGGCCCAGCGCACATACAACGCATCATTACGGGTATCTTTGTAAAAACCACCTACGTCGGTTGCATAAAATGGTGCGCCACTAAGCCCCCACGCCAGACCACCACGCAAGTTACCCATCATGCCTTCCCAATCAGCTTGAGGATCACCGCCCCACTGACTGTTAAAGCGCTGACAACCCGTCCAACTTGATCGACTGAATAAAAAGGCACCGGATTGACTGAATTTTTCGGCGGCCTCGAACACACAGCGATTATACAAATAGGCATAAACATTGTGCAGCGCCAGACCGTTTTCGCCATTTGAGGCGAGCATATGCTCATCTTCCAACTGCTCGCCGAAATCTGCCTTAATCATGTCCACACCAAGGTCAAATAGTGGCTTATGAGCGTCACGCCAAAACGCATAAGCGTCAGGGTGAGTAAAATCAACAATGCCAGAATTCGGTAACGGCGTGAGCACAGAACCGAACGCCTGTTGGTCCCAGCGGTACTCATACGCTTCACCGGTTCGAGAATCACGTAACAGCCAACCTTTTGCGGCAAACTCCTTGAACCAAGGATGGTCGACCGACACTAGCGGGTATTCCCAAACACAGATTTTAAAGTTCATCTGTTTGAGTTGATCAACAACTAACTTAGGGTCCGGATAGCGCGCAGCATCCCACTCAAAGGCAAAGCGTGTATTAGTGTCTTGCCAAGCCCGACCATCAAATGTAATCACATCACAAGGCATCCCCTGCTCGCGCACTTCGCGCGCCGCCGCCAATATCTCATCAGCATCCCGATAGTAAGCCTTAGATAGAATCACGCCACCGCTCCATCGTGGCGGCATGGGTGCGCGCCCCGTTAACTGCGTGTACGCACCGATTAACTCAGCGGGCTTATTAACGGCATCATCATCTGTTATTTCTCCACTCGCTAAAAGAACAAATATATCCAGACATTCATCCTCAACCAAACAACAGTAAGAGCGTTGTGACCACGGCGCAAACCCAACCGCGTGCGTCACCGCACTGGGCGTATGCGCGAACACTCCCCAGCCTTCGGGGCTCCATCCAAATGGAGTATTTTTATAGGATATCTCGGCATTCACGCCCAATGCGTCATGATTGAACGAACGAATCAATTGGCCACGCTTATTTAGAGATGACCATTTTTCACCGAAACCGTACATCGGCTCATTCGAATTTAACGCAAAGCTAATCAGCCAGCCCTCTGCCGTGCGCGCTAACGGAGGGACTCTATTGGTCCGCACAAAATGACCGTCGTCCGCCGTTTTAAGCAACAGCTCACCAGACGCATCAAACACGCTTAATGTTAAAGGATGATGCTGGATCACCACACTAAAATCGGTACTTGATAGCGTCGACAGCCCATCTTCGTTCAGCAATTTCAATGCCATTGGGTCAGGCTCATCGACTATCAAACCGTAATCAAGCGAGCGCTGCGACGTTGAGCACAACCGCAGACCTAAATTACTTAACTCCAGAAATAAATCGCCGGAATCTGACTCCAACACAGCCCGAGTCTCTGACACAAGCCGTGGCTCAGCAGTCAATGATATGGCATCAACCTCATTCCAGGCGGGCGTATTGGCAGAATCAAAGCGAAGAGACGGAAGCTGGGTCATGAGCATATGTGCAACGGTGTGTTGAACTAGTTAGGTGTTAAAGAAAACAGAATTACTTCAGTTTATTGGCGTAAACGAAGTCTTGGCTTTGACAATAAGCCTGACTCCACTCAACAATTCGACCATCAATATTAATACTGGCGCGTTCAGTCATTAATACTGGGGTATTGGGCTCTAAATTCAGGTGCTTTGCTACTTCCGCATCGGCCATTACAGCGTGCAACTCATCACGCACCTCAACGATACTGATACCGTATTTCTCTTGATATAGCGTATAAAGCGAGTTTGGCAACTCCGCCTCTTTGTCCAAATCTGGAAAAATTGTAAGCGGCTGCAACACCGTTTCAAAGATAGCCGGAATATTGTCGATTTTTCGCAAGCGAATCATTTCAACGACTTCAGTGGCTTTCTTTAACCCGAGCCCTTGAGATTCAACCTGTGTACTCATACGACGCTTGACCGACAATATAGATGTTTCAGGAATAGCATTGTTAGCGCCCGGCTGTCGGTATCTAAAAAATCGAAACAATGAACTTTCCTGAGTGTGCTCAGAGACAAAGGTACCTTTACCTTGACGTCGTCGCAGCAACTGCTCTGCAACCAGCTGGTTTATCGCTTTACGCACCGTGCCTTGACTCACGCCCAACTCATCAGCTAAAGCAAACTCGCTTGGCAAAGGCTCTGACGGTTTCCAGTAACCCTTTACTAGACGCTCCACTAAAACATCGTAGACCTGTTTATACAGTGGTTGAAAATTAGTAGATAAACTCATGATTCTTCCATCAATCTGCGTTGAAGTTAGGTTGGTCTCCAATTCTAGTCTGTTAAGCACGTGCGCGTCAGCTTTGAGGGTCAATATTAGCAAGATGCTATAGACCTATTTATTTATGTCTTATATAAGATATAATAATTCACATCGAATTAAAACAACAGTGATTCATCATCACTAACACACGCCGAGACCACATGACACATTTTGAGAACATACCCCCTATCGGATTTGGCCTATGGAAGATTGACCAAGCAGACTGTGCGGACAGCGTTTACGCCGCCATTAAAGCGGGTTATCGCCACTTAGATAGCGCCAGCGACTACGGCAATGAAGTGCAAGTCGGCGACGGTATACGCAAAGCTATAGCTGACGGATTGGTGAAACGAGAAGATTTGTGGGTTACCTCAAAGCTCTGGAACACTCACCACGCGCCAGAACATGTCGCGCTTGCTCTAGAGAAGTCACTCAAAGATCTGCAGCTTGATTATCTGGATCTGTACTTAATACACTTTCCGATCGCACAAACCTATGTACCCATCGAAGAGCGTTATCCCGCGGGTTGGATAGCGGATCCTGCCGCAGACAACCCTGCTATGCAGCTGGCTAAGGTGCCATTGATTGACACTTGGCGCGCGATGGAAGCTCTAGTCGAAACTGGCAAGACTCATCGGATTGGCGTTTGCAACTACAACACCGGCCTGCTTAACGATTTACTCAGCTACGCCAAAATTAAACCGGCGATGCTACAAATCGAGTCTCACCCTTATCTTACGCAAGAGCGACTAATCAGACTGTGCCAGATGAACGACATACCTGTAACAGCATTTTCGCCACTTGGCGCGCTGTCGTATCTCGAACTTGATATGGCTGATGCTGGCGAGTCGGTACTACAACAACAAGTTGTGCTGGATGCGGCCAAACGCACCGGTCGTACCCCAGCTC
Source organism: Arenicella xantha (assembly GCF_003315245.1). Lineage (NCBI taxonomy): Bacteria > Pseudomonadati > Pseudomonadota > Gammaproteobacteria > Arenicellales > Arenicellaceae > Arenicella > Arenicella xantha. Next base: position 124,383 of record NZ_QNRT01000006.1, read on the forward strand.
AGATTGTTTTGCGCTGGGGTATTCAACGCGGCACAGCGATCATTCCGAAGACATCCAAGCCAGAGCGCATGCTCGAAAATGCAGATATCTTTGATTTCGAGTTAAGCCAAAGCGAAATGGAAGCTATCAACGGCTTGAATCAAAATCGCCGATTTAACGACCCTGCTGTGTTTTGCGAAGCCGCATTTAACCGCTTTCATCCTATCTATGACTGAGTTGGCTGTAGCACCTTTACGACTAAGTTGGCAGTAGCACCAAACCACTAAAATATTAACCGTTACGCGAGGTATTCGACCATGACACTTCCCTTACAACAGCTTGCAGGTCAATTGACGTTTGAATCAGGCGCATTTCCGAGCGTGGTTAGCAATAGCGCTTCGCTTACCGACTTAGACTCAGTCTGCACTTGGGTCAAAGACAATCTAGCCGACATTGAGGAACAACTAGCTACCACCGGCGCTATTTTATTCCGTGGCTTTCCGGTGTCTGATGCTGAATCATTTGATACCTTTTCGGCGGCGTTCGGTTATCCAAGTTTTACCTACAAGGAATCGCTATCGAATGCGGTGCGCATCAACTTTACCGAGCGCGTTTTTACGGCCAACGAAGCGCCCAAAGACGTCGAAATATTCTTGCATCACGAAATGGCACAAACGCCAGTATCGCCAGACAAGTTATTTTTCTTTTGTAAATCTGCGGCTGAAAGTGGCGGAGCAACACCTATTTGTCGGTCCGACCAACTGTTCTTAGCATTGCAAGCCGAACTACCCGAACTTGCCCTGGAGTTCGAACAAAAGGGCTTAAAGTACACTACCCACATGCCGTCCGCCGACAACCACGAGTCCGGTCAAGGACGTAGTTGGCGCAGCACATTAAGTGCCGAGACAGTCGAAGAGGCCGAAACCAAGCTGAGTCATCTAGGGTATAGCTGGAAATGGGGCGATGACGGCAGTTTACGCGCGATTACGCCAGTACTACCGGCAGTACGGACCTTAAGTAATGGCACCAAAGTGTTCTACAACCAACTCATTGCCGCCTACCTTGGCTGGCATGGCGTTAAAGAAGATCCCTCAGTGGCCATCACCTTCGGCGATGGTAGCAAGCTGCCAGTCTCTGGGTTAGAGAAAATTGTCGAACTAGCTAAGCAGTTTACCTTCGATGTGCCATGGCAAGCCGGTGATGTTGCCCTGATTGACAACAAGATGACCATGCATGGCCGACGTCCGTTTAACGGCGAACAAAAACGTCAAGTATTAGTCGCTCTCGCGGCTTAACAAAAGACACGGCATTACGGAACGATATTCTATGAAAGACACGATTGACCGATTAGCACCAGGCGTTGGCGTGTCTGTAATTTGTGGTTTAGCGGCATTATTTTTGAGCGAGCATTACGCCACACCAGTGATGCTGTTGGCGCTGTTATTAGGCATTGCCGTGTCATTTTTATATGACGAAACACGTTGCCGAGCCGGCATTGATTTTGTCGCCTCGCACGTGCTCCGAATCGGCGTTGCGTTAATTGGCTTGCGCATCGCATGGTCCGACCTAACAAGTCTAGGATGGCAAACCCTAGCGGTGTTAGCGGTCGGGGTCTTGTCTACCATCACCTTTGGCTACGTGTTAGCACGCGCAACCGGCATGTCTCGCCACTTTGGGATCTTAACTGGAGGCGCCGTTGGCATTTGCGGCGCTTCGGCAGCCCTCGCTATTTCATCGGTCTTACCCCCTAGTCCGTCACGAGAACGAGACACCTTGCTAACGGTAATCGGTGTGACTTTATTATCGACCGTGGCAATGGTTGTTTACCCAATGATTGCCGGCGCGCTGGATTTGAGCACACAAGACACCAGTTTATTTCTAGGTGGCACAATCCATGACGTGGCTCAGGTGGTCGGCGCTGGATATTCAGTATCGAATGAAACAGGCGATCTAGCCACTTTAACAAAGTTAGTTCGAGTTAGCTTTTTAATTCCAGTAGTAATGATATTAGTAGTGGTTTTACATAGTCGACGCACGGAAACGCCTCACAATCGTCCGACTATTCTGCCCTGGTTTTTAATTGCCTTTGTCGGCCTTATGCTGCTCAATAGTCTTGTGACACTGCCCGAACCAGTCTTAACGCAAACCAGTAATGCTTCACGCTTTGCACTAGTTATCGCGATTGCCGCTATTGGCATGAAAAGCAACCTCCGACAATTGTTAGAAGTCGGCATGAAACCAATACTGATCCTAGTGGCCGAAACCACGTGGATCGCCCTTCTGTTTCTGATTTATATTTGCTGTTTCTAACGGTTATTCAATCGCGACCAACACATCATCGACTTGTATGTAGTTTTAATCCAGCGTGTCTCAAGACGCGCGTACTAAGCTCGCAACAAAAAAACCATCGGTACCGCTTAAACCAGGAAACGTGCGCATAGAATGGTCAGAAGCAACGAAACGTTCATGATTCCCCGGCAACAACTCTGACAAATCGAGCGTACTCGCGCTAAATTCACTATTGCGCGCTAAGAACGCGCTAATTTGCTCTTCGTTCTCCTCTTGCAACAACGAGCATGTAGCGTACAACAAACGTCCACCGGGTTTTACCAAGCGACATGCACTGTCCAAAATGGAGTGTTGTAGCGCGACTAAATTGGCAAGGCCTTCAGGCTGCAAATTCCACCGACTATCGGGGCTACGTCGCCAGGTTCCAGTACCTGAACAAGGCGCATCGATCAACACCGTGTCGGCTCGTCCCGAATGCTGCTTCACCCATTTATCATGCTCAGAGCTCAAGACATGCGTGCGAATATTGTGGATGTCAGCACGTTTTTTGCGCTTACCCAACTGCTCGAGTCGTTTTGAATGAACATCGCAGGCATATAAAGAGCCTTTGTTCTGCATCATGGCCGCCATGGCCAGTGTTTTACCACCGGCTCCAGCACAAAAATCCACAATTGTTTGACCTGGTGAGGCCGCCGACAGCAACGCCAGCAATTGCGAGCCCTCGTCTTGTACTTCAAACCAACCCCGACGAAACATGTCGGTGTTAAATAAGGCCACGCGAGTCGAAAAGCGGATTCCCCAGGGAGACAACGCCGTTAGCTCGGTAGCAAAACCAACCTTCTCAAGCTCGGCAACTAACTCTTCACGGGTGGCCTTTAAGGTGTTAACCCGAATATCGGTAGCAGCACGCTGATTCATCGCATGCATTTCGTCGACATAGCGCTCGCCCAACGCCGCCTGTAATTTTGGCTCAAGCCATTCAGGAACGTTCAATTGAATGTACGAAGGGGCGGTGTCTAACCTAGTCTCATCGAACTGTTCTAGCGAGCCCAATGATGACGCTGATAACGCAGCGGGACTAAACTGCTCACCATTGTAGAGTTCAGCAACGTTCTCGCCGGCGCACAGTAACAACGCAACCATCAGCCATCGATTATCGGTTGGCAAGGAGGCGCTTTGCAGCAGGAACGTCAGACTGCTTTGTTGCCGCAGCACCGAATAAAAATATTCCGAGATAGCCGCTTTATCTTTGGCACCAATGTAGCGCCGCTGCTTGAAATAAGCCGCCATAATGCGATCAGCTGGGTAACCTGACTCGGCGCGCTCGTCGAGCAATTCAATGGTGGCTTGGACACGTGCTGCGGGTCTCATAATCGTATCGTGGGTTGGTATCTAATAGCTGCGGGACTATAACAGACACCAACCCGGCAAGCAGCAAGCAAAACTTAAGAGTTAATACTGATTAACCCAATGTCAGTCTCGACTTAACACTACGCTTACCAAGGAATCGGGGTTCCGTCCCAATTTAGAAACGCCCCACTTTGATCGGCACGTAAAGATTGCGTCACGCTGATGATGCGTTTTGCAGACTGCTCTGGTGTGTAATATTTGTGATCCGCAACATTGGCTGCGAATGGTTTGGACAACGGCCCCCGCGTGGTGCCTGGATGAATTGCTGCCAAACAAGCATTTTTATTACTCCGACGAACTTCCACTGACGCCGTCTTAACTATTTGATTTAATGCGGCTTTTGAACTCCGATAACCATACCAACCGCCCAATCGATTATCGGATATGCTGCCAACCATCGCGCTCAAGAATACAAACCGCGATGGACTATCGTTTGCCAATAACGGCGAAAAATAGCGCAAACAGAGCGCAGGTAGGACGGTATTAACGCGGTAATATTCGGTTAACCTTTCTGCTGTCAGATCCGCCAGTTTCTTCTCCGGCGCCACGATGTCATTGTGCAAAGTGCCGATACAGCAAATAATGGTATCGAATCGTCCTAACGTTTTGAGCCGCCCGGCATATTCTTGCAACGACGCTTCCGAATAATCCGTTTGCGAGCGGGTCAGAGTGTGCAACTCCCCCGCTCCTTGAAGCTGCTGACATAGCGCCCGCCCAATCGTGCCATTGGCACCAATTATTAAATTTCGCGGCATGTTATTTCACACTCGATTCATTGCTCGGGAGACACACTCCACATTTTGTTAGACTCAACAGAGTTCCATACACGCGGTGAATCAATTGTGACCAACACAAAATCATATAACAGCTACTCAAGCGAAGATTTCGCAAATCTAGAAAAGCGCCATCGGGTGCATTTCATCAATTCACTTTCTGGCTATAAAAGTGCAAACTTAATTGGCACCGTTAACCATAACGGCGATACCAACTTAAGCATTGTCAGCTCGGTTGTGCACCTCGGCGCGGACCCGGCACTGGTCGCTTTTATCAACCGTCCACACGCGGTTGAACGCCATACCTTAGACAACATCCTAGCAACCAGTGCCTACACCATCAATCAGGTATCAGCGGACTTCTTTGAAGACGCTCATCATACATCGGCACGCTACCCGGCCGATGTATCAGAGTTTGACCAGACCGAACTAACGCCCTACTACACTCAATTCATTGCGCCATACGTCGAACAAAGCCGCATAAAAATGGGCGTTGAGTTGCGTGAGAAAATTGACTTGAAGATCAACGGAACGATCTTAGTTATTGGAGAAATAGTCGAAGTACTATGTGCCGAGAATCTACTACAAGCCGATGGCAAATTAGATCTGGTAGCCGCAGGCACGGTAGCGGTATCCGGACTTGATGAATATCACACAGCCGATTCACTAGGTCGCTTAGCCTACGCCAAGCCCAAAAAAACTTAAAATATTTATAAAAAATTGACTTGAAAAAAAATCAGTCAACCGCAGATTAACAAACGTTGATGGCTGAAAAGCATCAACTTAGCAAGTCAACCAGAGTGCTCACGTTGAGGCTCGGGAAGACAAACTTTAATTAATTTGTGGCTCACATTTGAGCATAAATACTTAGGAGAATATCCATGAATAGAATTGACCTTACCCCTTTATATCGCAGCAGTGTTGGATTTGACCGTTTTGGTTCTTTGCTTGATGCAGCATTCCAAACCGAGAAAACATCCGCTGGTTACCCTCCTTACAATATCGAAGTAATTGAGGAAAATAACTACGCAATAACCATCGCTGTAGCGGGTTTCAAGCAAGCTGAGCTAGAGATTCAAGTCGAAAACGGCGTCCTAACGGTACGAGGCAAAAAAGAGTCCGAAGAAAACCAGACGACTTTCCTCCATCAAGGTATCGCCTCTCGCTCATTCGAACGAAAGTTCAACCTGGCCGACCACGTAGAAGTGGTTGACGCAGACCTTTCGGACGGCTTACTACGGGTCCATCTGGTAAAAGAGATCCCAGAGGCCATGAAACCAAAGAAGATCGCGATCAACGAGGCGTCGCCTCGCGTCATCGCACACGACAAGCAAGAAAAAGCGGCATAACACCGCAAATTCAAGCAACTGGGTTAGATTATTAAATTAGTCACAAGCCCAGCCAAGCCAAAGCCAGTAACGAACGCCGTTACTGGCTTTGTTGGTTTTAGACCGATCAAACCATTAATGGTAAAACTCAACCATTCCGGCTCGCCAGTCGGTAGCAGCGACGGCCCCAACCATCCGCACTTCCAGCTAACTAACTTTACTTATGCACGCAGCAGAAACATACTGATGCCGCTGGCGATGTCAGTTATGCCAGCTAGACTCCTTAATACCAACTTCTAGACAGAACCGCTTATCCGCTAACGGCCACATCGAATAATTATGTCGAATTTACAACAATACATCTCGGTGATTGGCGGCCTGCAAGGTGGACTTCTATGCGTACTCCTGCTTACTGACAAGCGAGTCAACCAAGCAGGAAAGATACTCGGCACATTGTGCTTACTCTTAGCCATAGCGTTTTCGACGCCTTACCTTATTAACGAAGACGGCTTGACGGCGCTGTCATGGTTAGGCGGATTAGTGTTTTTTCTACCCGCTAGTTACGGTGCGCTAAGTTACCTTTACTGCCGCAGTTCGGTTTCGAATAAAGCCCTAAGCTGGTCTGACTCCGTCCATTTCATACCATTGCTGGCGTGTTACTTGTTAAGCGCCGATAAACTTTTTTCCGGCAGCAGTATGCTCGCATTCATTTCCACCACCAGCTGGAAGCTTTCAATCAGCGAGTACATTATCTTTACACAAGCCATTTTTTACACGGTTTTGACCCTCTTCATGATTGGTCGCTACCGACTGCAAGCACGTGAAACTCTGGCTAACTTTAATCCTGCGATTTTTAGGTGGCTATGGTGGTTAATGGGGTTCAACCTCGCTATTTGGATTTTGAAAGCAATCGCTAGCTTTACTAATTCTAACGCGACCTTTTTTGTACTTTCCGACCTATTAATTGTGCTGCTAATTTACCTAATCGCGTTTGCACAATGGCGCAACCCAACCTTATTTACGGTTGAACAATTGCCCGAGAGCTCATCTCCTGCGACAAATCAATCAGCACCTACAGCTTCGGACAACAACGGCGCACTCGATCCGGCCACCAGAGCAACACTCTTTGGATCAGTCAAACTCCAAGTCGAAGAAAAAAGATTGTATCGAGAGAACAATTTGACGCTACCGAAATTAGCCGATGCCACCGGTCTAAGCGTCCATCATTTATCTGAAGTCCTCAATCAGCACGAAGGAAAAAGTTTTTACCAGTTCATAAATTCATACCGAATTGCTGAAGTTTGCGAACGCTTAAAGGCTAATGACCAGCAGAAAATATTAGATATCGCCCTGCAAGCTGGTTTTGCGTCTAAAGGCACGTTTAACCCCATTTTTAAGCAGTTTATCGGCTCTACTCCCACTCAATACCGTAAGAATCTAGCGTTGGAACAAGTCTGAATTGATCCAAATTGACGTCTGATTCTATCGAGTCAGACGCAACCAGTACCGTTCAATGCTCAAATTAGCTCATTGCCAACTTAACCAGTAATGAGCCGATCACAATGAACCGAAAATTAATAAAGACATGGTCCCTCCGAGTGTTAGTCGCTTGGCTACTTCTCAGCGCCGCATCGCTATTTTGGGTAAATAACGAGCTTAGATATATGTATGGCGCCAACACGCCGGTAATCGATCACAATCAGTTCCAGTCTCCTCAGCAACTCACTGTTATTCAAAACGTCAGCGTGTTGGCAACGGACGGACTGAGCATGCTAGCCGGTCAAACAGTGTTAATAGATCAAGGTCAAATAGCAGCCATAGGCTCGAATATCGAGATACCCTCAGGCGCAGCCATGCTCGATGGATCGGGTAAATACCTAATTCCAGGCCTCATTGATTCACACGTTCACCTCTGGGAGAGCGAGAACGATTTATTGCTTTATTTGGCGAATGGTATTACCCACATTCGCGAAATGACCGGCACCTCAGACCATCTGGCCTGGCGCGAAGAAATTGACAATGGCCGCATGGGCCCCTCGTTATTCGTAACGTCCCCCAAACTAGTGACTCATGGGTTTTTCGAAGGTTGGTTCCATGCCCTAACTCGAGCCAGCGTCAATATACAACAACCAAGCGACGTGGCGTCCACGCTAGAGTCGTTGCGCGACAAAGGCTACGATGCCTACAAACTCGGCACCATGTTGACGCCGGAAAACTATCGAGCGATTAACACCAACGCATCCGACATTGGGGTACCCGCTATTGGACATTTCCCCATATCCATGAGCTTAGACGAGTTGGCAACCACCGAACAAGCTGAACTCGCTCACATCGAGGAACTGATGAAGCCACTAATGCGTGAATTTGGGAGCTTGCGCAATCAACGCAGCGATGAATTTTTGGCATACGTCGAAAGTCGCAGTGAACAGCTAATTGACGACCTGTTGGCCAGCGATATCGCCGTCACCAGCACCTTAATTATCAACGAGAGTTTCTACACCCAGAAATTTGATCTCGATGCGATGCTAGCAGAACAACCCATAGAGTATGTAAACCCCGGTGTGTTAGAAGGTTCAACAATGGCTGGACGTGGCTGGTTACAAGGAAATAACTTATATCAACTTGCACCGGACACTGACCCGAACGACATTCCCTTCATAAAACAATACTGGAAGACCTATGCAACTGCGCAACACATTTTGTTAAAGGCGATGGCTAAGCGCGGCGTCAAAATCATGGCTGGGACAGACGCCAATGTACCGGTAGTCGTACCAGGCTTTTCATTGCATCAAGAGTTAATAGCGCTAACCAAAGCCGGCTTAAGTCCAGCGCAAAGTTTACTTTCAGCAACCGCCGTGCCGGCTGATTTCATGAATAGCCATGCAGGCAGAGTCGCCGAGGGCTATCGCGCTGACCTGTTGCTGCTCAATAAAAACCCCTTGCAAGACATCAAAAACACCCAGACAATCGACACAGTAATAAGTAATGGCCGAGTTGTTTCACGCCGTCAATTAGATGCCATGCTGGACGCAATAAGGCAAGTGAATGACGACAATCGAAAAATAGATATCAAGTAGTTCAACTCAATAAAAGTCCGCACTAACAACGTTCCAGATCAACCTCAACTCCCTTCTGATTAGGTGAGTTTGGTCTGAAATGTTGGGCTAGTTACACAGTCGAAAGATTTGGTTTGTTGGATCACCTAGTTTGCTACAACGCCTTACTGGTTTGTGCTAGCAAACAATCGCTATTATAGTTGAGCACTAAAGCACCTGACTCTCTAGACCCTAAGGATTCCACGCTATGAATGCATGCTGCTCGTCACTGGTAATTTTCGTTAGTCTATCGCTATGTTTTTCTATTGCACAAGCTGAGCCTGCTGATGCAGCGCGTGTCCCTCACTATACAACCCCATATGTGTTACCCAGCGTTGACCAAATCAAAAAGCAGATAAACCGCGTTCGCACTTATTATGAGTCGAGCAGTACACAAACGATTATTAATTCAAGTTCGGGCGAGGAAATTACTGATTTTTCTGAGGTTATCCACCAAGCTGAAGTATCCGAAGGTTTGTCCAGTGAATGGTCATATACGCATGGTGTGGTGCTGTCAGCATTTGATTACATTGACGACGTCATTGATGATGAGCGCTTTGCAAAAAACAACACACAGTTTTATGACTTTGTTTTAAAACGACTCCCTTACTTCCAACAAAAAGCCAACCAATTTGGACCTATAGAAAAGATTGGCGTGTGGGGACGAATTCTAGACTTTCATGCGCTCGATGATTGCGGCTCGATTGGCGCTGCCATGATCAAAACCTACCAGAAAAACCGTAAGGATGAATACCTAGAGATCATTAATCGGACCGCCGACCACATTAGCAATAAGCAGTTTCGCCTAAATGACGGCACGTTAGCGAGGCATCGGCCGCAATATCAATCGATTTGGGCTGACGATATCTATATGAGCGTTCCATTTCTAGTCAACATGGGAGCGCTTACCGGTGAAACGAAATATTATGACGATGCGATTAAGCAAATACTGCAAATGGCCGAGCGACTCTATGTGCCAGAAAAGGAGCTATTCGATCACGGCTGGAGCGTAACATCTGGCGACTATGACCCGCGGTTCTACTGGGGACGCGCTAATGGTTGGGTTCTGATGTCGATGGCAGAACTACTCAGCATCGTTCCAGAAGATTACCCGCAACGAGATAAAATCCTGCACCTTTATCGTTCGATGGTTCGTAGTTTGGCCAACCTTCAACACGGCAGTGGATTTTGGCATAACTTGCTGGACCGGCCTGACACTTTTTTAGAAACATCAGCTACCGCAATGTTTACCTACGCAATCGCCAAGGGCATTAACGAGGGCTGGATCAATCATGTCTATGGGCCGGTCGCGCTGAGCGGCTGGAATGCGATCAACACTCGGATTCTCGACAATGGTGCGGTGGACGGCACAGTAGAAGGCACCACCTTTGCTCACGATAACGCCTACTACTACCACCGGGGTCAAAGCATTCACGCTGCGCACGGTTACGGACCAACACTGTATGCCGGCGTTGAAATGATCCGACTACTGAACAACGATAAACTTGATATCAGTGTTGCCGCCCCGAATTCAATCAATAGTACATTTCACTTTCGCTTAAAAAGCGAGTGGCCATAAAACCACAACCATTGAACTAAGCTCAGCTTAGTTTCTTTTTGCTACGGCGTAATTGACTTTGCTACTTCCAAGCCTATAATCCTCGCCAGAACTTAGGTCCCACCGAAAGTTGGTGGTTAAACTGGGAAGTTGGTTAAAATCCAACGCTGCCCCCGCAACGGTATTTAGCAACCTGTGTTGTTATTAGCCCGGAACCGGCCTAACGAGTGCTGTTGTCAATAGATCAAAGCTCTCAGTTCTAGACCGTTGATGGAGCGGAGGGCTACCATCCAAGGGCATGTTGCGCTGACCAATGTCGTTGCTGTTGTCATTGTGTTCAAAATATAGCGTCTCTCCTCCTTGTTTCCTCGCTTTATCACCTTAATCCGATTTCTTAACTAAGGTGTTAAAAATGATTTTTCCTTTAAAAAGCTCACTGGCTTTATGCTGTCTTGCAGTGAGCCCGCTAGCCTTTTCACAGGGTTCAAACGACCCAGCAATCGAACAAGTTCTAGTAACCGCCAAAGGTCAGCAGACCCTCGATAACGCGCTACATACTGCACATATTTTCACGCTAGACGATATCGAAGCCGCTCAAGTTAGCGATATTCCGGCGCTACTTAGTAAAATTGCTGGCATCAGTATTTCTGATTCAGGCGGTCGTGGCAGCGCCACCAGTGTTTTTGTGCGCGGAGTCTCCGGCTCACAAACCATTGTATTAATCGACGGTGTTCGAGTCGGCAGCGCCACCTTAGGTGCGGCCGCTCTCAATAGCTATCCGATCGAAGCGATTGAACGCATCGAAATCTTAAAAGGCCCGTTCTCTGGCCTCTATGGCGCCGATGCGGTGGGCGGCGTCATTCAATTATTTACTAAAAAAGGCGGCGATGGCCGTGGCGCAGTGAGTGCCACCATCGGTAGCAACTCCTTGTCTGAAGTAGACTTTGCATTGAGCGGCGCAGGTAGTAATTACAGTTTCCATATTGCGGGACACAGCGAAGACACCGACGGTATTGACCGCACCAGTATTCTCACCGAAGGCAATGATGACGAAGACGGCTTTGCAGAAGATGCGATTAGCATTGGTGGCCAACTACAACTCGGTGATTCCAGCACCATCGACCTTTCGATACTGGGCACTGACAACTTGGTGGAATTTGACAATACCTTCGGCGCAGACCCAGGCCTACAGACCGAGAATAGTACATTGAGCACGGCCTTAGCCTTCAACACTCAGTTAAACGACACGCTTAAGTGGGCCACCACGCTCGGATTAAACGAAGACGAAGCCATTACCAACGGGGCTTTTCCGTCGGAATTCAAGACCGACCGAAACAGCCTAGGTTCTGAATTCACCTGGGCAGCATCAGCGAGCACCATGCTAACTTTCGGCGCCGATTACTATGACGAAAGCATCACCTCGAGTAATGATTTTCCGATTACTGAGCGCGATAACATCGGAGCTTTCGCGCAGGTTCAGTCACTTGGCGAGCGGTTCGGAACCGTAGTCAGCCTTCGCTATGATGACAATTCAGCCTACGGCACTAATACTAATGGCAGCATCGCAGTTAACCTCAATGTAAGCGACGATATTCGCTTGATCGCCAGTTATGGCACCGCCTTTGTCGCGCCGTCATTTAACTATTTGTACTTTCCATTCTTCGGTAACCCAGACCTTCTCCCTGAAGAGTCTGAGAGTGTTGAATTGAGTATTGCTGGTAACCATGGGGCGGTTGATTGGCGCGTGTCTGCGTATCAAACCGACATTGAAAACCTATTCAGTTTCAACCCAGTGACATTTCTAGCGGCGAATGTTGGACAAGCTGAAATCAAGGGGGTCGAAGCTGAAATACGAACCTCAGTCGCCAATTGGGATGTTTCAATTCAAGCCGATGCTTTGTCAGCCGAAGATGTAGACTCGGGCATTGAACTTGATGACCGTCCGCAACGTAGCGCAAGTTTGACTGCGGCTAAAGAGATCGGGCCACTTAATCTACAATTTGATGTGCGCTCGGAAAGTCGTCGATTTGATAATAGAGGCACACAAATTTCAGGGTATGCTCTGCTGGACATCAGCGCCGTTTATCAAATCAGCGAATCAACTCGAATTTCTGCCAAAATAGACAACCTATTTGATAAGGAATACACACTAAATTTGATTGGCTCGAGCAATCGCTATAACACTGAAGGGCGTCATGCCAAGCTGACGCTGCGTTACAGCTTTTAGCTTAACTCACTGTGGCTGGCAAGCTGATTGCCAGCCGCAAAAATGCAACGTTGGGGCGATCAGCTTGCGCCCTAACCTAACTCGGCTTGAAAATGAACGATCAACAAGAGGAACAACGCCAGCATAAAGAGAAAATGCAGGCGCAAAAGAAAAAGGTCGATAGTGCCATTAAAGCAGCACAAATCGAACGTGGCGTAAGCATTCTGCTCACGGGTAACGGCAAGGGGAAAACTAGCTCTGCCTTCGGCATGGTATTTCGCGCCCTCGGCTACAAACAGAAGGTTGGCATTGTGCAATTCATTAAAGGTGCTCAGGAGTCCGGCGAAATTAATTTCATCAAAGACCACCTACCCGACGTTGAACTATTTCAAATGGGAACCGGCTTTACTTGGAATACACAAGATAAAGCGGCCGACATCCGCGCATCAGAAGCCACTTGGCAAGTCGCCGAAAAAATGCTCAATGATGCAACACTTAATTTAGTTGTGCTCGATGAACTTACCTACATGCTTGGCTACCAGTACCTTGATCGAGACATGGTGATTAACGCCATCAAAAATAGGCCCACTGAGCAAAGTTTGATTGTGACTGGGCGCGGTGGCGGTCGCGAATTACGCGAAGCCATGGATACTGTTTCAGACGTCAAAAACATAAAACACGCCTACAAATCAGGAATCAAAGCCCGCAAAGGTGTGGACTGTTAGCGTGACCCGCGATTTCACCAATTTCACCACGTTAATGGTGCAAGGCTGTACCTCTGACGCAGGTAAATCAGTGATGGTAGCTGGTATTTGTCGGGTACTGGCACGGCGCGGCGTTCAGGTAGCACCGTTCAAGCCTCAGAACATGGCATTAAACAGCGCAGTAACTGAAGATGGCGGCGAGATCGGCCGCGCTCAAGCGCTCCAAGCCCAAGCCTGTTATTTACCGGCGCGTACTGATTTCAATCCTGTTTTACTCAAGCCCTCTTCCGATACCGGCGCACAGGTAATCATCCACGGTCAGGCTATCGGTGCGATGCAAGCCACCGAGTTTCATGACTACAAAAAAGTGGCTATGAACGCGGTTCTGCAATCTCACCAGCGGCTACAAAACACTTATAGCGCGATTGTAGTCGAAGGCGCTGGAAGCCCAGCAGAAATCAATCTACGCAACGGTGACATAGCCAATATGGGCTTTGCCGAAGCCGTCGACTGCCCCGTAGTGTTGATCGCAGACATCGACCGCGGCGGTGTTTTCGCTCATTTAGTCGGCACCTTAGCCTTATTGTCAGAGTCCGAACAGGCGCGCGTGGTGGGATTTATCATCAATCGCTTTCGCGGCGATGTGTCGATATTGCAGCCAGGCCTTGACTGGCTAGAAGCTAAAACCAACAAACCGGTTCTCGGGGTTGTGCCTTTTTTAACTAATTTGTACCTCGATGCCGAAGATGCCATTTCGTCGACCCAAACTGAGATGGCTGACGACGGCTTAGCTGACAATATGCCACTAAAAGTGGTGGTGCCAGTGGTATCAAGAATTAGTAACCATACCGATTTTGATGCACTTCGACTAAACCCATCGGTCGATCTACAATTTGTGCCAATAAATCAAACGCCGCCCGCGGCTGACCTCATTATATTACCGGGCTCTAAAAGTGTCATTAGCGACCTCCGAAGCCTCAAGTCAAATGACTGGGATGCTCACTTAAAACGTCATCTACGATATGGTGGCAAGCTTATTGGCATTTGCGGCGGCTACCAAATGCTCGGCCACACCATTAGCGACCCCAGCGGTGTAGAGAGCGACCAACCTGCCGATCACGAGTCTGGCTTTGGCTTGTTAAACATACAAACTAAGTTAGCTCCACACAAACAGCTAAAACAGGTTCAAGGCCAATTTATCAACCTCGGGAACGCTCCAGCGAGATTCCAGGGTTACGAAATCCACTGCGGCACCACGACCAGTGATGCTGAGCCGATGCTACAATTCGAAAACGGTGAAACTGCCGGCTCAATCAGTCCCGATCAGCTTATTTTGGGTTGTTACATACATGGCTTGTTTGACACACCGTCGGCGTGCGATGCACTGCTAAACTGGGCCGGCGCCCAACACGGTAATGCGGTCGATCTGGATGTGATTCGGGAGCAACAACTCAACCGACTCGCTGATTGCTTAGAAGAAACATTACCAGCGACATTCTGGTCAAAGTTTGCAGGTAGCGGCAATCTAAGGCAGGACACCGCATGAATATGCTGTCAGCCATGACCCGCCGCCAACTAATGATGCTTTGCATGCTGGCCTTGCTGCCCCTTAGTTTTCTAGTGGCGCTAGCATTTGGCACCATTGCTATTCCAATCGGTGACACGCTGGCTATTTTATTGGGTCAAGATGATAATTCACGATCTAGCTTGGTGATAGAACAAATTCGTTTACCGAGGGCAATTTTAGCGGCGTTTGTCGGTGGCTTACTGGGCATAACCGGAGCAACCACACAAGGTTTGTTTCGCAACGCATTAGCCGACCCGTCATTAATCGGTGTTACCGCCGGCGCATCAGCTGGGGCGGCAATTGCAATTTTTGGCGCCGCCGAACTTATTGTATTGCAAGGCTTCGCCGGACTCGGCGTGGTATCACTTGGCGCCTTTATCGGCGGTAGTTTTGCGGTCATCGTAGTGTATATGTTAGCCACTGATCGGCACGGCACCTCAGTTGCAACCATGCTGCTGGCCGGTATTGCCATTACCGCGATCGCAGCCAGCTTGACCAGCTTGCTAGAATTCTTCGGTGACGATGAAATGCTCAGGCGAATCAGCCTATGGCGAATGGGCGGCCTAGATGGCGCGAACTACCAACGGGTAAGTATCGTAGCCTTATTTGGAATCACCATTTTTGTATTACTTCCACGTTATGCAACCGCCTTAAACGCACTATTACTAGGTGAGTCCGAAGCCCGTCATTTAGGTTTATCGGTACAGCGCATCAAAATTCAGCTCATTCTATTGGTCGCGGTTGGCGTCGGCATATCCGTCGCTTTAGCCGGCACCATCGCGTTTATCGGCCTTGTTGTGCCGCATATAATACGCCTATTAATCGGCCCAGATCATCGCTATCTACTACCATGCTCGGCAGTTGGCGGAGCAATATTACTGTTGCTTTCAGACACCGTTGCGCGCACGGTGCTTGCGCCCATTGAACTACCCGTCGGTCTGGTGACGGCACTGCTCGGCGCACCATTTTTCATCTCATTATTGCGTCATCGCCACCACTTTGGAGTGCGTTAAGCTATGGCTCTTCTGCGTTTGAATAATGTGTCTATCACCAAGCCTGGCGCGTCGCGATCCAGCAACGGTAGTGCCGCGCAGCTTATAGTCGACTCGGTAAGTTGCGAGGTAAATGCTGGTGAAATATTGACCATCATTGGGCCCAACGGTGCGGGTAAATCGACTTTATTAAAAGCCGTTGCTGGGGACTTGCCCTACTCTGGAGAAATCGAGATCACAGGCGTTTCTAGTAATGCACGACACCGCGCTCGGCAAATTGCCGTCCTGCCTCAACTTAGTTTGCTGAACTTTCCTTACCGCGTGTCCGAGGTTGTGGGTTTATCACGCATTCCACATCGCACAGGGCTAAAGCGTGATCAACAGATCATTCAACAAGCTCTGCGCTTAATGGACATCGACTATTTGGCCGAGCGACTCTACACCGAACTATCTGGCGGAGAAAAACAGCGGGTCCAACTAGCGCGTGTATTAGCACAGATTTGGGACCAAGACGATGCCGATAATGGCACACGCTTATTACTTCTCGATGAGCCAACCGCCGCACTCGATTTAGGTCATCAACAACAGTTGATGCAAGCAATTCAAACCTTTGCTAAACAAAACGTTGCAGTCTTAATGGTACTCCATGACATCAATTTGGCGGCGCATTACTCAAATACTCTGCTGGCGATGCTGTGCAGCCAACGAATTGCTTTTGGTAAACCTAGCGACGTGGTTAATCCGGCCATTATTCAGCAATTGTTTAATGTAGATAGTACCGTGATACCGCATCCAGAAAACCAGACCCCCGTGGTCATCGGCATCTAATTTCATGTCATACAAACACTTAATCTTAGGCGGAGCTCGGAGCGGCAAAAGTCGCTATGCTGAGCAATGTGCAATACAGGCCGTAAACCAATCACAAACTGATCGATCACTTAGCTATATTGCGACCGCTAAAGCCGGTGACGCTGAAATGGCAAACCGCATTGCGGATCATCAAGCACGCCGTGATGCGCGCTGGCAATTAATTGAAGCCCATACCGATCTCGCCGACGCTCTCTCGTCAACAGGCAGCAATAGTGTGGTTTTAATCGACTGTCTGACCTTGTGGCTCAGCAATTGCCTGCACCAAGAATGCTGGCAAACTGAACGAGCTAAATTTTTAAAATCAGTGTCTGAATGCGAGCAATCCGTGATTATGGTAAGCAACGAGGTCGGGTCAGGCATTGTTCCACTCGGTGAACTCAGTCGCGAATTCGTAGACCAAAGTGGCTGGTTACATCAGGAATTAGCTCAGCGCTGTAGCCAGGTTGACCTCGTGGTTGCTGGTTTACCCTTGTCTTTAAAGCCAAACACCGCCGGCCAATGATAGCTGTGACCACCATTTTGGCTCTGCTACTCGACCAGTGGCTAGGCGAACCACGGCGTTGGCACCCATTGGTAGGTTTCGGTCGAGCCGCGTATTACCTAGAAAAAATATTTAATCGCAGCGGCTCCGCTCATAGACAATTTATCAACGGTATATTTTGTCTACTGATTTTGCTGGTGCCGGCGGTTGCGCTGATAGCCTTTATCCAACATAAGTTGGTGGTTTATTCACTGACAATCACTGTGCTATTTGACATCGTCGTGTTGTATTGGGCCATCGGATTGAAAAGTCTGACGCAACATGTACAACAAGTCGAAGCAAACCTAAGTACTGGCCAATTATCATCAGCGCGGCAAGCACTTGCACTAATCGTAAGTCGAGACACATCACAACTGGAGGCCACGGACATTGCCGCAGGCGCTATTGAAACTACGCTGGAAAATGGCTGTGATGCGGTCTTTGGCGCACTATTTTGGTATCTAATAGCCGGTGCACCGGGAGTAATAGCGTATCGACTTATCAACACCTTAGACGCCATGTGGGGTTATCGAACCAAGCGCTATGAATGGTTCGGGAAATCGGCTGCCGTGCTCGACGATATCGCCAACTACGTCCCGGCTAGACTCACTGCGTTAAGCTATGCCCTGTGTGGTAATACAAAACTCGCAATTATTAGCTGGCGACGCTTTGCGGCAAAGTTAGATAGCCCCAATGCCGGCCCAGTAATGTGCGCCGGCGCAGGTAGCCTAAATCTCAAACTCGGTGGCGACGCTGTTTACCAAGGCCAACTCAAAACCAAGATCGAATTTGGTGGTGACCGACCGCCCCACCATTCGGATATTTCCGCCAGCATTGGCCTACTCAATCGTGCAGTCTGTGCAGTTTGCCTATTGCTTGTCGTGATCAGCATTGGCTTACCCATAATCAACAGTGGTCTGGCTCAATGAACAAAATGCAGCACACAACACTCCGGCATGGTGGAGACCTGCACACCGCTATTCAACGTTTTGGTGGCGACGCGTCAGACTGGCTAGACTTATCTACCGGCATTAGCCCATGGTCATACCCTGTTACCAATATTCCGAACCAAGTTTGGCGCGAATTACCGAGTGAAACCACCTCGTTTCGTGTATCCGCCGCACACTACTACCAATGTGCCGACGCACAACTACTTGCCACTCCAGGGTCACAGCTCGCAATACGATTATTACCAACCCTAATTAAACCTGCGCACCGCGTAGCAATTCCGACTTTAGGCTATCAAGAGCATGCGTTAGCCTGGGCCAGGGCTGGTCATACACTAGTTCGATACAACTCCATCGATGCCCTACGCAGCTTGACCCACACAAAACAAATCGACTCGGCCGTAGTCATTAACCCCAACAACCCCACTGCCGAGGTCGCTGCTAGGCAGCAGCTACTAGAGCTCGCGGAACAGCTGCCAGGATTACTTTTGGTCGACGAAGCCTTCGCCGATCTAGACCCCAGCCAGAGCCTCTGCCAACACACATCGCTAAGCAATATTATTGTGCTTCGTTCAATCGGGAAGTTCTTCGGCTTGGCCGGATCACGGGTCGGTTTTTTAATATCAGACCACCCTGTTACAGCCGAACTTTCGGCACTCTTCTCGCCTTGGTCTGTCAATGGGCCAGCTTTGTATGTTACCGAATGCGCACTCAGTGATCGACAATGGCAAACTATGCAACGCACTCGCATCATTCAACAAGCTCAGCAGCTAAACGACCTTTTGGCGCTCTTAATCAGCCATGACGACAGCCATATTGACTTGTCGTCGCATGGGCTATTTCATACTCTGCTTGGCTCACCCGAGTCGATTAGCGCGATTCATCGTGCTCTGGCGACAATGCACATTTGGACACGACTCGGTGACATTGATGATCAAGGCCTGCTGTGGATGCGTTTTTCGCTGCCTGGTGACCATTTAAACAGACTTCGTAACGCACTCGCTGAATTCCATCGCTAAACGCCCCTTAGGATAAAACATGACTTCACACTGGTTCCAACAACCCTGCCCAACCATTGATCCGGCTATGACAGACAGCGCACAACAGCGCCAATTGAATTTAACTAAGCCAGCTGGGTCGCTGGGTCGCCTAGAGGACCTAGCGGTATCGTTTTGTGCTTGGCAACAGACCCTAGCACCCAAACTACAGAACATTAAAATTGCGATTTTTGCCGCTGATCATGGCGTCTGTGCACAGGGAGTATCTGCGTTTCCACAAGAAGTCACTGCCCAAATGGTGCTCAATTTTGTGCACGGTGGAGCGGCTATCAGCGTGTTGGCAAAACAATTAGATGCCCAATTCGAGGTAATCAATATCGGCGTAAACACAGCGCTACCGGATTCCCCAACACTGGTTAATAAGCCCATACGACTCAGCACCTCAGACTTATCCGAAACGGAAGCGATGAGCCATTCTGAATTACTGCTGGCGCTATCAATTGGGCGCGAACATGCGGCAAAAACAAACGATCATCTATTTATTGGCGGTGAGATGGGCATTGGCAACACGACCGCAGCGTCGGCTATCTTCAGCCTACTATTGAATCTGGCCCCAAGTGAGACAGTTGGGCCAGGCACCGGTGTCGACGCGAATGGCATCACGCATAAACAGTTGGTAGTGACAAAAGCTATTGCACTCCATGCACCGCATATCCATAACGAGCTCGATGTACTTGCACGCGTCGGTGGGTTTGAGATCGCCGGATTGGTCGGAGCCTACATCGGCAGCGCACAACGTGGCGTGCCGGTTCTTATAGACGGCTTTATCACCACCGCTGCCGCGCTATTGGCCTGTCGAATTAATCCCAGCGTGCGCGACTGGCTGGTCTTTGCACACCGATCAGCCGAGCCAGCCCATTACCGCGCACTGCAAGCACTCGACGCAAATCCCTTACTAGATCTGGGAATGCGACTTGGCGAAGGCAGTGGTGCGGCCATCGCCGTGCCGATAATCGCAAGCGCATTAAACCTACACAACCACATGGCGACGTTTGACAGCGCCGGAGTAAGCTCCTAATGACTAAGTATGCTCGATCATTCAAATCAATCATGTTCATAAGAATCGCGTTTGGTGTGGTTGCCCTGTTGGCTGGCTGTACGCCATCTGAGGAGGACATTACCGCACCGCCGCCACAGTCGCCTGACTCAATTTCGGTGACTGATTCAACCGGAGCGCTAGTAACGCTCCCACAAGCTGCACAACGCGTCGTGGCACTCGCGCCGCATATCGTCGAAAACCTATTCTCCGTTGGGGCTGGCGATGAATTAGTTGGTGTTGTCGCTTACAGTGATTTCCCTGAAGCTGCAAAAAAATTGCCTCTTGTCGGTGGGTATTCCAATACTAACCTTGAGAAAATTGTTGAACTAGCACCTGACCTAATCATCGCCTGGGAGTCTGGTAATGCCAGCGACGGTATTAACCGACTGCGGGAACTTGGGTTTACAATCTATCTAGATCAACCTGACAACTTAGAGGACGTTGCCAAAAGCCTACGCGACTTTGGAATACTGACCGGCCACGCCGAGCGCGGCGAATTAGCCGCCACTGACTTTTTACAAAAAATCGCTGCCGCACGCGCAGCCACCAGCAACAAATCGACTGTCAGTACCTTTTATCAAGTATGGAACGATCCACTACAGACCATTAATGGCAGTCACATTATTAGTGACGCAATTGAACTGTGTGGCGGGCAAAATATTTATGCCGACGAACCCATGGTCGCGCCAGTTATCAACATAGAATCGATTATCGAACGAGATCCACAAGCAATCATCGCTAGCGGCATGTCCAGCTCGCGCCCCGAATGGCTGGATGAATGGCAGCAATGGCCATCGCTCACCGCCGTGCAACAAGATAATCTCTTTTTCGTCGACCCCGACCATATTCAACGCCACACGGTTCGGATATTGCTCGGCATTGCCGCAATTTGTCAGCAACTCGACAGCGCTCGCGAGAAACAAAAGTGACCAGCAGGCTTCAGTACGAATGGACACTATTCACGTCAGCACTAATGTTCTACACCCGTATTCCGGTGCCTTCTAATAGCCAACATTCTGCGCAGATCCTAAACCAATCACGCAAGTACTTCCCGGCAGTCGGCTGTCTGATTGGCGCTATCGGTGCAATCACTTATGCCTTTTCGATGCCGCTGTTTTCACCACTGCTCAGCGTAGCACTATCAATGCTCGCCACTATTATTGCGACCGGAGCATTTCACGAAGATGGGCTTGCCGACAGTTGTGACGGTTTAGGCGGCGGCTGGCACACAGATCAAGTACTGACCATCATGAAGGATAGCCGAATCGGCACCTACGGTACTATCGGACTAATCGCCGCTCTGGGAATTAAATACTTAGCGTTGCTAGAGCTGGCGAGTCATGCCCAAATCGCTCTAGTTGCGCTTGTATTGATTACGGCGCACAGCTTAAGTCGGCAGCTTGCCTCATCAACGATTGAGCGCTGTACCTACGTTCAAGATATCGATCAAAGCAAAGTTAAGCCAGTCACTGATCGACACCTATCATCAGCGGCTATTAACGTTAGCCTGATTAGCACTGGTATCCCGCTGCTAATACTGACAATCATTGAGCCGTTTGCAGCTATTACTGCAGCCTTGAGTGCCGGCATCGCGTCACTGTGGTTTACCCGCTACTGTAATCAACGTATTGGCGGCTATACCGGCGACACCTTGGGCGCTACACAACAGTTGTCTGAGTTGAGTTTTTACCTCGTGTTTATCGCTTGTCTCAGCTGACATGAAAATTCATCTAATTCGACATACCCAGGTGGCAGTCGAGCCAGGCATTTGCTACGGCGACTCAGACGTCGAGTTAGCGACAACGTTTGAGCAGGACGCCAACGCGGTGTTAGCCAAACTACGTTCGGATTACGACGCTGTTTATTCAAGCCCGTTGCAACGCTGTGTGCGGCTGGCAAAACACATCAATGGTGATGAGTATTTTTATGATAGTCGCCTGAAAGAATATAATTTTGGCGACTGGGAACTACACGCTTGGAACGATTTACCAAGATCCAAGACCCAGAGTTGGATGGACAACTATGTCGAACAATCAGCACCTGGCGGCGAATCGATGTTGCAAATGCATCAGCGTGTGATTGAGTTCTGGTCCGAACTATTGGCGAATCGACATAAACATGTAGCCGTGGTCGCGCACGCAGGAATATTGCGATTAATTCACGCACATATATTTGAGGCGCCCCTAACGCAATTATTTAGATTGCAACTCGACTACGGCACCGTCATTGAAGTCTGTTATATTCGCGACAGCAATTATCAAACTCTGAGAGTTATATAGATAGGGCTATCAGACGTTGCCGATAATTGTCATGCTTCACAGTTAAATGCAAATACGGTATAAAGAACGTGGGAAAGGGTACACTTATGTTTTTGATAGGTAGTCAGTTAGCTAAGGCGTTTTGGTTATCAATTTAGTTATCAAGAGTGCAGTGCAAGGGTTGGATAAATTTACTCAATTGAACCAACATCTTACTAACGGTATGACAATGACTATTTTATTAGCCGGTTTATGTAATGAACGGGCCATCAGTAAATTACGTCGATTAGTGTGCGTTGGGCGCAGATTCCTAACAGTAGCATTGCTATTGACTATTTTGGCTGGTTGCCAACTGACCAAAAAACCACAGCCGGTTGAAGCTCCAGCACCTGTTGCTGCTCCGGTGGTCGTAGCTCCGATATACAGCTCCGCTCCAATCAAGGCTGCTCCGCGCACCTTGTTGAAATTCGCCCAGACCGCACTGAAAAAACTTGGCTATTCAATTGGACGCATTGACGGTATCTGGGGACCACGTTCAGCCCAAGCAGTTCGCGATTTTGAAAAAGACCGTGAATTGTGGAGCGCCGACGGCCATCTATCAGAGTTAAATTTGCACCACCTCGCCGAAGAGTCAGGACTTACCCTTGCAACTTTTGAGAGCGAGAAGAAACCCGAACCAGCAGGAATTGCTCGCAAACTAAGAGGCACTGCTGCGCTTGCCAAAGGTCCACAGTTGATTATCGTCGAGCGCGTGTATCAAGTATTCGCTAAGCCAAACCCGTACTCCGCGACGTTAACCAAATTAGAACCCGGCACTGGAATTTATGTCGTCGCTAAGCAACAAGGTTGGTACCAAATTGAATCAATGAACCGCATAAAGGGCTACATTAAGGCCGACTAAAACCCAACCAAGCTCGCCTATCACGAGTTTTACGCTTAATGATGCAGTACAGTTAAAACCGCTAAACTGGCGTGGTGCGCCCTTCTGCCCACATACGCAGACCCTGCACTGATTCTCGCATTAACACCGACAATGGCTTAGTTTGGTTGGCCAAT
This sequence comes from Arenicella xantha, assembly GCF_003315245.1. Classification (NCBI taxonomy): domain Bacteria; kingdom Pseudomonadati; phylum Pseudomonadota; class Gammaproteobacteria; order Arenicellales; family Arenicellaceae; genus Arenicella; species Arenicella xantha. The sequence continues at coordinate 148,032 of NZ_QNRT01000006.1, forward strand.
GCCAGCAACACTTCCAACGACACCGGCGCGCGCTGCTCTATAAGCTGGTACATTGCCGACACAACCAACTGCTCCAACTCTGCTCCGGAAAAGCCATCAGTTGCCTCAGCCAGTGCTTCTATATTTTGCAAATCCAAGGTTTGATCGCGTCTTTGCAGGTGCAATGTGAGTATCGCCACACGCTCCTCAAGCACCGGTAGATCTACAAAAAACACTTCATCAAAGCGCCCCTTGCGCATGACCTCTGGCGGAAGTTGATCGACATTGTTCGCTGTCGCTACCACAAACACGGAGGTCTTCTTCTCTGCCAACCAAGTAAGAAACGTGGCCAATAGTCGACGTGAAATATCATCCGAAACAGACTGCGCAGACAGGCCCTTTTCAATTTCATCAATCCAAAGAACACACGGCGACATGGTATCGGCGGTTGCTAACGCAGCTCGAAAATTGGCTTCGGTCTGGCCAACGTACTGATTGTAAATACGACCAAAATCCAGATGCAATAAAGGCAATTGCCATGCACCAGCAACCGCTTTGGCCGCAAGACTCTTTCCGCATCCTTGCACACCAATCAATAAAACGCCTTTTGGTATATCCCCAGTCGGTAAAGCCACCTCACCAACAAACACCTTTTCACGTAGTGATAACCACTGCTTGAATCCATTAAACCCGGCAATTTCCGCCAAATTCGGGTGATCCAACTGCAAGGAAAGCACGCTATTTTGATTGAGCAAGTCGAACTTTGCTTGCGTTACCTCGTTAACATCAGACGAGTCCAGAACTCCATCATTCCAAATCGCTCGATGAGCCATTTTTTCGGCCTCAGCCAGTGGAATGCCTTGCAAGGCATCAAGCAACTTTCCAACTACCGCACGACTCTCCATTTTCAGTGACTTACGCTGCGACTCAGCCCACTCATCAGCCAAGCGAGTAATCAGTGATCGCAAAGCCGACTTACTCGGTAGCGGCAGGGTAAACTTGCTCGCATAGGGCGCAAGGTCATCCGGTAATTTCACTTTTTGCGACAACAAAATCAGCGTATGTTGAGGGCAATTTAATACCGTATCTTTGATATGCCGAATAGCAACAGGCTCGTGCAGGTAATGGTGAAAATCAATTAATATGTATACACCAGCCTGATGGGTACTTTGTATTTGACCAAACAGTTGATTGACATCTTTGTTTACCGTTTGCGCCACATAGCCGTCTGCTAAGCGTAATAAGCCTTGCGTAACAGTCCATTGAAAATACGCTTTCGAAGCACCGTCAGACAGACGACGAAAGCCCGTCATCATGCTGGCCTCTCGCTCCGTCTCCACCACGATCAATCGCCGACCCGCGTCAATCAGTAACTCCAAATCATGCATTGATTCCAATCGAGTCTCTCCAAAGCTCATTTTGTTAGACATTAGACCAAAAAATGCCGGAATAGCACCAAGCACTTGGTCAGATTTAAGCACGTATGTTTTAAATCTAAAGCCTTATGGTACTATACTACGTCTAATAAAATCGGTGCGCGAGTGATTCGCCATACAACCGAATAATGCCCCTAAATCAGCCTGATTCAAAGCCAACCACTATGCCGTCCAAACCATCTAGATCAGAAATTGAATCGGCGCTATCGGGTCAAAATGAGCGACGTAAGCGCGCCACTAAAAAGTCGGCTTCGCCTGAGCTTGAACTCGACTCAACGCCCCGGCGCAGACAAGTAATCGGTGGTGATTTGACCGGCGTTGCTGGCCGACCAAAACCCAGCATCTTAAGCCGATGCGCCGACCTAGGACTGCCCTATTGGATTGGCGTCGCATTAGTCGCTTTAATCTTACTCGCATTCTTCTGGCCCAAGTCTGGCGACTCAACGCGTGAAGTTATTCAAGCCCAAGCGCTGACCCAAGAAGCATTAATAAGCAACATCGAGCCGATTCCAGGCTCAGAACAACCCGTTGTTGCCGAAAACCCTGTGTTTACCCGTGACAGCGATGCCGACAGAGCCGAAGCATTTCGTGAGCAAGAGTCCGAAGACCGACAAATTCGTAGTTTAATCAAAAAGGCCGAAGCACATATCGCCAAAGGCGAGTATACCGAGCCCAAACAAGGTAACGCAGCGCAAAGCTATTTAGCCGCGCTGGCGATCAATCCGACTAACAGCGAAGCTAAAAGCGGTTTAAATGATTTGAGTGATCGTTTTCTTACCGCCGGATTCGGAGCGCTCGAAAACGACAACGAAGCATTGGCCAAAGCGTCTTTAGCACGTTTGAAAAAAATTGACGGATCATCCGAACAAACCAGTGAGCTGAGCGATGCCATTGATGGCTGGCAATCACAAAAGAAAATTGAAGAACTCCTCTCTAAGGCAAACACCGCCTTCGAAGCGGAAGCGCTGATTTTACCGGCCAGAAAAAATGCACTGTATTATTATCGAGAGGCATTAGCGGTAGACGAATCAAATCAGGCAGCACTGGCTGGCATTCAAGATATTGCCGACCTGTATATCGCACGCGCCAATGCCGCGGTTGTCGAAGGAAAATATCAAGCGGCCGCGGCTCACCTTGCAACGGTAAGTGTGATTGACCCCAACCACGCCTCAATCCAATTAATTGAAGCGATGTTGGAAAATGCGACTCCAATAGCCGCCCAAATACCGCCCGATAACACCGACCCTTATCCAGTCAAAGCGGACGAGACTCCAGCACCGAGCAACGAATCCACCGATTCGACCATCGCTTCTGACACAAATACCAGCACTAACGCAACTGAACCGCCCGTTCAAGACATTGATATTGATACCCCGCTAACGATCCCTGCCACGCAGCCAAGCGGTGAGAAAACTCCGCCACGGCTAGCAAGCGAGCAAGCGGACTTTGACCGCCAATACCTCAAACAAGGACTCGAAGCCTATTACAAAGGTGAGTACGATACCGCCGCCGCGCTACTCCAACCACTGGCTGACAAGGGGATCGCACGAGCGCAGTTCCGCTTAGCCTATATGCATTACCTCGGACGAGGCTTCACGGCCAACCGACAAGAAGCCGACCGCATGATTCGCGCCGCACTGCCGGCGATCCGCAAGTTTGCCGAAGAAGGTCGAGCTTGGGCTCAATCTGACCTTGGCAGTCTCTACGAAGATGGTTTGGTGTTGGCGCGTGATTTTGCTGAAGCCGTTTATTGGTACCGCTCAGCAGCAGAACAAGGCTACCCAGGAGCGCAGACCAATTTGGGCATGATGTATGTTCGAGGCCGAGGAGTCACCACTAGCCGCCGCACCGCAATCGAATGGTTCCAGCGCGCGGCTAAGCAAGGTGACAGTGTTGCAAAAAATAATCTCGAAGCTCTGGGCGTAAATTAAGCCGGTTATACATTCAGCCCAGATCGTTGATCTGGATTCAGCCTTTCGTTACTAGCTTGTCAACGAAAGGCAATCTGGGCCACGCCTTAACTAATTGAATCGACGGTATACACTGTTGGATCAAAATCCGGTTCAGGATATTGTGGGTCCATTGCCTTAAGCGTATCTCGCAGCACGCTGGCGATCATCACGTCGCGATATTTTCGGTTCTCCGCGGGCACAATATACCAAGGCGCCTCGTCACTTGAGCACCGACCTATTGCTGATTCAAAGGCGTGCATGTAGTCAGACCATTTAGCCCGCTCATCCAAATCGCCTGGATTAAATTTCCAGTGTTTATCGGGGTTTTCTAAACGGCGTTGGAAACGTTCGAGCTGATAATCTTTCGATATATTCAACATGAATTTAACCACTTTGGTGCCGCGATCAGCTAATAAACGTTCAAAATTATTAATGTGGTCATAACGCCGCTCTATAGTCTCAGCATCAGCCCATTGATGCACTTTGACAATCAGCACATCTTCATAATGTGACCGATTAAACATAGTCATTTCACCTGATTTAGGGGCCGCCGCATGGATGCGCCAAAGAAAGTCGTGGCCGGCCTCCAAGGTGCTTGGTTTTTTAAAACTCTTAACATGACAACCGTGCGCACTCAGTGCCGAGGTTAGTTTGCCAATAGAGCTATCTTTACCGGCCGCATCCATAGCCTGAAACACCACCAACAATGATTGTTTGTTTTCAGCGTAAAGTCGCTCCTGCCATTCAGCAAGCTCTAACCATAACTCTTCTCGAAGCTCTTTTAAGTCGTCGTCTTTGACACCACCGTCATAGTCGGTTGGGAGCTTGGCAAGTTCAAAAGAAGTAGGTGTCGCTACGCGAAACTGATCGAAATCCATAGAGTGAGTCTCAGTGAGTAATTAGCAAGACAGAGTTTGTCTTGAGTTGCGGTTAAAGGGGATGCAAGTACCCCATGGTATTGGTAAACTGCCTGCTTTGCAAAACCAACCTATTCGACACGGAACTTCCTGCGAAAATGCTTGAAACCACAACTTTGTTGGTTGAACGATTACGTTGCGTGCGGGGCGAACGTGAGCTGTTCTCAGACTTAACTTTCTCAGTGAATGCTGGTATGTGTTTACACGTACTCGGCGCTAACGGAAGCGGCAAGTCCAGCTTATTGAGAATTCTGTGTGGTTTGCGACGCGCTGACGAAGGCGAAGTCTATTGGCAAGACCAACCAATTGTGGGCAACACCGAGTTTCTCGCTACCTCCGGCTTCATCGGGCATACCGATGGCTTAAAGAGCGAATTAACCGCTATTGAAAACCTTCGTTGGTATCAGCATCTGGCCAATCAAAAAGGCGAAGACGAACTGGATGACTGCCTCGAAAAACTTGGCATTCTGCGCTGTGCAGACTTAGTCACTGGGCAATTATCGTTTGGCCAGCGACGACGACTCGCATTTGCGCGCTTATTGCTTGCTCCCCAGAAGTTGTGGATCCTAGATGAACCATTTACCGGCATTGACGTGAACGGCCGCAAGACCATCGAATCGCTCTGTGTGGCGCACCTACAGGCTGGTGGATCCATCATAATGACTCATCATCAAAGCCTTGAAGGCGGCGCCTTGAGTGCTTATCGCACCGAGCTGAATCTACATTAATGAGCACACTCTCACTATATTTTTTACGCGAATGGAAACTGATGTTTCGCAACACCAGTTCGCTAATTCAGCCACTTGTATTCTTTGTTATTATCGCCTTACTATTCCCGTTCAGCCTACCTGCTGAGTCTGCCCTACTACAAAAAATTGGCGGTGGTGTTATTTGGGTATCGGCGGTACTTGCGACGCTGTTAAGCCTTGAAAGCATGTTCTATACCGACTACATCGACGGTTCTCTAGAGCAAGCGTTAATCCATCCCCGCTCAGTAACTCTAGCAATGCTCGGCAAGGTTTTGGCTCAATGGACCGGCACAGGCTTGATATTGTCGTGCTTTTCGCCATTACTCTGCCTGACTTTCAATATACCTAGCAGCCAAATTTGGGTATTATTCGCAAGCTTAATATTGGGGACTCCCAGTCTTACTTTGATTGGTGCAATTGGTGCCGCATTAACGGTTACCTTACGCAGAGGCGGAGTGTTGATCGCCATCATCATCTTACCGCTGTATATTCCCATCTTAATTTTTGGCGCAGGCACGTTAACCCAAGCTGCGCAGGGATTACCGATTGCCGGCCAGCTGTATGCACTTGCAGCGATCTTGGCATTAGCATTAACGCTCGCACCGTTTGCCATAGCTGGCGCGCTACGAGTCACAATCGAATAACAACAGGCTACTGTGATTCTATTTATTGGATTTTTTAATACTGTTTGGGACGCTTTAGGGCGGTTCTATCATCGCTTGGGTTCACCGCGCGAATTCTATAAGATCAGCAACGTGGTAACGCCAATATTTGGCATCTTATTTTTATCGTTGTCATTAGTGGGCGCATATTACGGCTTATTCGTCGCCCCAGCGGACTACCAACAAGGCGATAGCTTTCGAATTCTTTACGTGCACGTGCCGGTAGCCTGGATGTCACTGTTCGTCTACGTCACAATGGCGGTTGCCGCGGCTATTGGCCTAATTTGGCGCATCAAAATGGCATTCGTGGTCACCATTTGCTCAGCGCCGATTGGCGCAGCTTTTACCGCGCTGGCCCTATTGACTGGCTCAATCTGGGGCAAACCCATATGGGGAACATGGTGGGTTTGGGATGCACGACTAACCTCAGAATTGATTCTATTTTTTCTTTATCTCGGCATCATGGCGACCTACTACGCGTTTGAAGAACGTAAAACTGCGGAGAAAGCCGCGGCATTGGTCTCGGTAGTAGGCGTTGTTATCGTGCCCATCATCCACTATTCGGTAGAATGGTGGAGCAGCTTGCATCAAGGCGTTACGGTGTTCGCTAAAGGTGGCCCGAAAATGCCAGCATCAATGTTATTTCCTTTAGCGATGATGGCACTTGGCTTTATGTTTTATTATGGATATGCGCTATTTCTAAGCATGCGACACACCGTATTGAAAAATGAGCAATCAAGCCGCTGGGTCAAAGAGCTAGCACAAAACGCTGAGCAAGCAACTCATTCCTGAACAACTAATTCGTGAACAACTAACTCCAAAGCAAACAATGAACTGGACAGAATTTTTTCATATGGGCGGCTATGCGTTTGAGGTGTGGGTCTCTTGGGGCCTAACTGGCGCAGTTTTATTATGGTTTGTAATTTCGCCCAAGTTAAAGCACCGTCAAGTTATTAAGTCCGTGCATAGACAAACGCTACGAGAGCGTCGTATTAGTCAATCTGAAGATCAGTTATGATTGCGCACACGCCCTACCATTAGCAATGCCACATCCAATTCGAGCATCCACCTACTAAACAATTTAATTAGCGTGTATTTATGAGTCCGTCACAACGTAAACGTTTAGGCATCATCTTTTTAGTCCTCGCTGGCGTCGCCATATCTGCCGCGCTAGCTATTATGGCGATGCAAAGTAGTTTTGAGTATTTCAAGACACCATCGGAAATTAACACCGAAGGATTTGAAAAGAATCAGACCTACAAAATCGCCGGCATTGTTCGTAAAGGGTCGTTACAACGACTTGACGACGGCATTACTCAGCGCTTTCGAGTCACCGATTGTGAGCAAGATGTCGTCATCCAATATACCGGCTTGCTCCCTGATTTGTTCAGAGAAGGCCAAGCTATTGTTAGTGTTGGCAAATTCACTGATGAACCCGCATTAATCGCGTCTCAGGTGCTGGCTAAACATGACGAAAATTATGTTCCAAATGAAGCGGCTGATGCCGTTATGCTGCAACAAGCCAATAAATGTGATCAGGCCGACGGCCCGATTGACTACTGATTCAAAAATTTAGACGGCATTGGCCTTTTAGACTGCCGCCGTTGTCGCCAATAATAGCGAGCTAACTAACAATGACCAACCTAACAATGACCAACCCTAAGAGTATTAATCCATGATTGGTGAACTAGGTAACTTCTGTCTGATCCTAGCGATGTTCATTTCGCTAGCACAAGGCATTATTCCATTAGCCGGCACCGCCAATAATCGCAATGGCTGGATGAATTTTGGTCGCTCCGCCGCTTACACCCAATGGTTACTTGTCGCTGGGTCTTACGCATTACTGACCTACGCTTTCTACTTGAATGACTTTTCAATCGAGTACGTGGCACGCACCTCGAACTTACAACAGCCTGTTATGTATCGACTATCAGGCGTTTGGGGCGGTCATGAAGGATCACTGTTGTTATGGATACTCATGCTCAGCAGCTGGACCGCACTGGTTGCGCGCTTTAGCCGAGGGATCCCCCGCGACATGGTCGCTCGAGTGCTCGCTATATTAGGCTTAGTGAATGTTGGATTTATTAGCTTTACGCTGTTCACCTCAAATCCATTTAACCGCCTCTTTCCAGTTCCACTTGACGGGCAAGAGCTGAATCCCTTGCTGCAAGACCCCGGATTCCTGATTCATCCGCCAATGCTGTATATGGGATACGTCGGATTTAGCGTGGTGTTTGCCTTTGCAATCGCAGCCATGCTCAGTGGCAAACTCGACACCGCATGGGCACGCTGGTCACGACCGTGGACTACCGTAGCATGGTTATTTCTAACCATCGGTATCGTGCTCGGCAGTTGGTGGGCTTACTATGAACTAGGCTGGGGCGGCTGGTGGTTTTGGGATCCAGTAGAAAACGCATCGCTGATGCCGTGGCTAGTAGGCACAGCCCTAATGCACTCCTTAGCCGTGACCGAAAAGCGCGGAGCACTCAAGGCTTGGACCGTATTATTGGCCATCCTCGCGTTTTCACTGAGTTTGTTAGGTACATTCTTAGTACGTTCTGGTGTGTTGACCTCAGTGCATTCATTCGCAGCCGACCCAACTCGCGGGCTGTATATTCTATTATTCTTGTTAGCTGTCGTCGGCGGTTCGCTGTTGCTATATGCAATGCGTGCGCATCGTCTCAATAGCGATGTCCACTACGGGCTATTTTCCAAAGAGACCAGCCTACTACTCAACAATATCTTTTTGGTAGTGGCGGCATTTATGGTGCTGCTGGGTACGCTAGCACCGATTCTTATGGATGCCCTCGGCAAGAAAATCTCTGTCGGCGCGCCCTATTTTGATTTTTGGTTCGCTTTACTGACAATCCCGCTTGCCATCATTGTTGGAATCGGCTCAACCAGTCGCTGGAAGCGTGATGACATCGGTCGCTTTACTAAGAGCATCGTGACTATTTTGGCGGTTAGCGCGCTGGTCAGCAGTTTGATCACTTGGAAGCTGAGCCTTGATAGCTTTTCTTGGGGCGCATTCGCCGGTGTCACACTCGCTGTTTGGGTCGCGCTTTGGGCGGTTCAAAGCATCGTTGAACGCCTCAAAAATCAACGCAATATTATCACCGGTTTGATTAAGATTCCCGCGTCGATTTGGGGCATGAGCGTGGCACATTTTGGCATTGCGGTGATGGTTGTTGGTATAACCCACGTTAATAGCTACAGCGTTGAGAAAGACATTAAATTGGAGCCGGGGCAAAGTTACGAAATGGCTGGATACCAATTCCAATTTAACGGCGTCACTCAAGTTAGAGAGCGCAACTACGTGGCCAACGAGGGTCGTTTTGAAGTCACGACCACGTCCGGTAAACAATTTGAACTTAAGCCGCAAAAGCGCTTTTATTCATCCAGCAGCCCCATGACCGAGGCCGCTATCAACACCACTTTGACACGCGACGTCTATATATCGTTAGGTGAACATTTAGGCGACGGCGTTTGGACCGTACGGCTATATCTACGTTCATTTGTCGCTTGCATTTGGCTGGGCGGGTTTATAATGGCTCTAGGTGGAATCATTGCCACGGCTGATCGTCGCTATCGACGGCCGATCAAAAAAGTAACTCCTCAGCAACTCGCTGACCTACCGGCGAACTAATTCATGAATATGCGTTTTATAGGGCCGCTAGTCGTATTTATTGCAATCGCTGCATTGTTAGGTATTGGTCTTACCATGAACCCTCGCGACATACCGTCGACAATGCTAGACAAACCAGCACCGAACTTTAGTTTGCCGGTGCTAGCCAACCCTCAGCAGACATTTTCGCCGAGCGATCTCAAAGGGCAACGGTGGGTATTGAATGTGTGGGCTTCTTGGTGCGTGTCGTGTCGCTATGAACATCCCCTACTCAACCAGCTAGCCAGCAACGGTGCCACAATTGTCGGATTAAATTACAAAGATGAACCAGACAAAGCGGCTCAATGGTTAGCTGAACGTGGCAATCCATACACCGTATCGCCGCTTGACCAACAAGGTCGTGCCGGTATCGAATGGGGCGTAATCGCAGTACCTGAGACCTTCATTATTGATGAAGCAGGTAACGTTATCTACAAACACACTGGGCCGATCACACCGGAGTTGGTGGCAAACGAATTCGTTCCTTTGTTAGGCCTGTCGGAGCGACAACCATAATGACAAAATATATATTGTTACTCGTAGGCGCATGCTGGATATTCAGCTCAGCGCCCAGCCAAGCCGTGATCGAACAAGTTGAATTCGATGAACCACAACAAGAGCAGCGTTACCGCGACCTGACTGAGGAACTCCGGTGTGTGGTCTGCCAAAATCAAAACATAGCTGACTCCGAAGCACCACTGGCAAAAGATTTACGCGAAATTACCGCTGACATGATCCGCCAAGGTGCGAGCGATGACGAGGTGAAGACGTTCATGCGTGATCGTTATGGCGATTTTGTGCTCTACCGAACGCCGTTTAATTCCGCTACTGCGTTCTTATGGCTAGGGCCAATTATCGTACTTCTAATCGTATTGTTTGGCGTTATAAAACATATTCGTAAACGCCAAGAAGATGACCTACTCGGCGCATCTCAATCCCAAGATGATACTAATCGCATTAAAGTAAGAAATTTACTCCGCGACACACCAAACCTCGGCGACTGAGGCGAGCAACTATCTCATGACTGTTTTCATTATTATCTCAATTGCTATCATCCTTGTTTCTATTGGCCTGCTACTTAGACCACTATTAACCGAGCGCGACAGCATATCCTATGAGCGCCAGGCGCAAAATATTCATTTCGCTAAGGAACGTCTCGCGGAGCTTGAAGAACAACTCAAGAATGCGAGTATTTCGGCTACCGATTACGAAGCACTAAAATTGGAAATTGAAAACACTCTTGCTGAAGACATCGATATGGCGACGCAAGCCGAGGTTAAGTCCGACAAACCATCCACCGGCTCCAATCGACTAGCGATAGCTGCCTTGTGTCTAGGACTGCCGCTCGCAGCTTTCGGCGTATACATGATTATCGGTAACCCCGCATCCGTTACCAATGAACAAGCGTCGAATACGCAGAACCAAGCAGCGCCCACATCAGCCCAACAGAATCAGGTTGAAGCCTTAATCCGCGGCATAGAACAACGCTTAGCCGAGCAACCGGATGACCTTGAGGGCTGGAGCTTGATCGCTCGTACTTATCTGTCACTTGGGCGCTACCAAGATGCGCAAAATGCCTATCTCAAGGTACTCGCATTAGGTGGTGAAAAACCGAGCACTTATGCCGCTCTGGCCGATGCCACTGCCCTACTAGCCAACGGTGAAATCACGGCTGAAGCGACTATGTATATTAATAAAGCGCTCGGCATGGATCAAAATAATCAGCAAGCGTTGTGGTTAGCTGGCCTCGGAGCCTTACAACGCAATGATGACGCAGCCGCTAAGGACTACTGGGGCAATCTATTGCAACAGCTATCTGACATGCCTGAGCAACAGCAAGAATTGCGCGAAATCATGGCTCAAAGCTTGGGTTCAGCACCTGCCGCACCGGCCGTCGCCAACAATACTAACCAAACCACCACAACTCAGCCAAAACCGTCATCCAACAAGTCGCCAGCCTTGATTTTAGAGGTCTCGCTGTCTAATGAATTAGCATCTAAAGCAAGTCCAAACGACTTAGTGTTTGTTATTGCTCGCGCTAAAAATGGCCCGCCAGCTCCATTGGCCGTCAAACGCCTCACGGTGGCACAACTCCCCACTACCGTCACTTTGACAGACGCCGATGCCATGATGGCTCAATTTTCTTTGTCGGCATTTCCAGATGTTGTGGTGCGTGCGCGGGTATCGAAATCAGGCCAGCCTGTCGCCAGTGCCGGCGACCTTCAGTCTGCAGGGATCGAGGTCAAAAACTCGCATGCTGAGTCAGTCAGCTTAACTATTTCCGATGTGATTGACTAAACATCTCTGACTCGATCACAGCAACCACTAGAGCCACCGGCGTACTTTGCGCCGGTAGTTAGTGAACGAATCACCAAACAAATCTTGCATGGCACGCTCTTCCGGAACAATTTGAAATCGTGTGATAAACACCACAAAGAGAAGCACACCAAGCCAGCTGAAAACACTGCCTAGCCATATTGCACATCCCATGGCAACAAATACCATACCTAAGTACATTGGATTGCGGCTAAAGCGAAAGATCCCAAACTGCACCAGCTGACTTGCTGACGCTGGTCGCAAAGGATTTACCGTTGTGTGCGCTCGCCGAAAGCTAACCACACCTAGCACAGCAATAGTCACGCCGATAATCGCGCAGGCCAACGCAATAACTTTATTGACTAGCGGCGCAGAAAATAATAAGTGGCGAGCCGTATCCACATAGGCGAGCAACACTATTAGCAGCAAGCTCAACAACAAAACAATCGGAGGCGGAACGCGATGCTCTAACCATTGCCATTGCATACTACTCATCTCCAGTGACCCAAGGTCATGTTAATTAATTGTCTGTCACCACACGACTGATGCGGGTAAATTCAGATTTTCCCGCAACACTATTTCAGTGCTTGATACTGTCCGCTGAAAAACACCAATGGTGAATGTGGCGTCGACTCATAGTCTAAAACAGCGCCAACAATAATCACATGGTCCCCACCTTCATAAAGGTGCTCTGTCCGACAATGAAACCGAGCACTAACCTCGGAGAATTGTGGCACATCATGATGGCCGGCAAACCAATCTACGTCATCGAATACAGTTTCGTCCCAGCTGCGCATAGCAAACAAATTAGATAATGGTTGCTGTTCAGCCGTCAGCACACTGATGGTGAAATATTCGGCTTCATGAAATTCCGTAAATCGAGTCGAACCTTTATCTACACACCACGACACTAACGGCGGCTCGAGCGAGACTGAAGCAAAACTATTGGCCGTCAACCCAATCGGCTTTCCTTGCTTGTCTCGTGTCGTTACAACTGTAACGCCGGTTGCGAATTGACCAAATGCATCGCGCAAAGAGCGATGCTGATTAGAATCTGTCATTTAAAATTATTGTCCTTCATATGAATGTACCTATTATCATCTTTTTCGCCTACGATTGAAACTAAAGCACATATTGGTTATGTTAGCTGTCGTCCAAATTGAACTTGAGTTGTCGAACAATGAGCTACGATGCTAACAATATTTTCGCCAAAATCCTGCGCGGTGAAATCCCCGCCATAACAGTCTATGAGGACGATCAAACTTTGGCATTTATGGACATCATGCCGCAAGCTCATGGGCACACACTGGTTATCCCTAAAGAAGCGGCCGAAACATTGCATGACCTGTCAGACGATGCCGCCGCCAACCTAATCAAGAAAGTGAAAATGATTGCGGCTGCGGTGAAAAGCGCAATGCAAGCCGAAGGCATAACCCTATTCCAGCTAAATGGTGAGGCCGCAGGTCAAACCGTTCCACATATTCATTTTCACGTGCTACCCGGCTCTATTGTTACCGCTCGCGCTCATGCATCCGTGCCGAGCGACCAGTCGAGCTTGGAAGACGCCGCAGCTCGTATTCGTTCAGCCTTGGAACAAGTCCAACACTAGTGGCTCGAATGAATTCGCAGACTAGCGGCGCGATCGGAAAAACGCTCTAAGCATGTCAGCGCTATCTTGCTGGTACACGCCAAATTCAACTTCACATTGATGGTTTAATTGCTCATTCTGAAGAATATTGAGTACTGAACCACCGGCGCCCGCTCTTGGTTCCGCGGTGGCAATAACCACACGCTTAACTCGCGCATGAATTAACGCACCAGCACACATAGCACAAGGCTCCAGAGTTACGTACAGCGTAGCATCCGGCAAGCGATAGTTTTGGGCATGATTACACGCCGCTCGCAAGGCATTGATTTCAGCATGAGCGGTCGGGTCTTGTTGAGAGATTGGCTGATTGAACCCTTCGCCAATCACGTTATTGTCGCGAACTAAAATCGCACCGACCGGCACTTCTCCTACTGTTTCAGCGTGTCGCGCTAAGACTAGCGCACGCTGCATCCAGACCTCATCACTCATAAACTTGCTACACGTCGCTCGATCCCGGCACGCTGCAACATACGTGCGGCAATTTCCTCAACAGAAAGCTGCGTGGTATCGATATAGGGCACCCGATATTGGCGGTATAAGGTCTCAGCCTGGCGAATTTCATCCACGCAGGTTCGTAAGTTGGCGTACTGACTATTCGGTTTACGTTCATTACGAATCTCTGACAAACGCGCTGGGCGAATCGTTAAACCAAATAATTTGCGCTGATGTTCAACCAAGGCATTGGGTAGCTTGCCAGTATCGAGATCATCAGGAATCAAAGGATAATTCGCCGCTTTTACGCCATATTGCATACCCAAATAAACGCTGGTCGGCGTTTTGCCTGTGCGCGACACACCGATCAAAATAATGTCCGCCTCAGCGTAACGATGCAAATGCATGCCATCGTCATTTGCCAATGCAAAATGCACCGCATCAATCCGCTGCATATAGTTTTGGTCAACCGTACGACTGTCCTCTTTAAAAATAGCCGGATGCCCAACATTATGCGCCGACTTAACGCCCAGTTCGGCCTCTAAAGGCGATAAAAATGTCGAGAAAACATCAATATAGAAACAGTTAGAATTCTCAATAACAATACTTACATCTTGATTCAGAATGGTGTCGACGACAATTGGCCGCGCTATCGACTCTTGTGCTTCTTTATTGATTTCAGCTGCAATGCGATGCGCTTTTTCAGGTGTATCAACAAACGGTTTAGTGACACTTTCAAACTGAATCTGTGGAAATTGGACCAATAAGCTTCGACCTAAATTCTCAGCGGTCATCCCAGTACTATCTGATAAGAAGAAAACTTTGCGTTTCATGCGTTTTTTTGACCTTTTTAGCGATTTCTTTAGGTATCTGTATACCGATTATTCAGGACACGATTTGTTCTCGTAAAGCTGCGTGTTAAACTTCAGTTCCACGAAAATACTTAATCCAAATGAGGATTATCCTTTGAACACGAAACACTCCAACGAGTACATCATCGCGTTCGATCAGCTTACTATAAACGATGTGGAACATGTCGGGGGCAAGAATGCCTCACTCGGTGAGATGATCGCAAATCTTAGTTCACTTGGCGTATCGGTGCCGAATGGGTTTGCTACCACCGCAAATGCTTATCGTGAATTCTTAGCGACTGATGGCTTAGACAAGAAAATTAATGCCCGGCTAGATGCTTTGGATGTTGACAATATTGACGACCTCAATAGCGCTGGCGCTGACATCCGACGTTGGATTATTGAAACACCTTTTCCAGCCGCTTTCGACTCCGCATTAGACGCAGCTTTCACCGCCATGCAAGGCGGTAATGCCAACCTAAAAGTCGCTGTTCGATCATCCGCCACGGCTGAAGACCTACCCGACGCATCATTTGCTGGACAACAAGAAACCTTCTTAAATATCGAAGGTTTAGCTGCGGTTAAACATGCGGTACACGAAGTCTTCGCCTCGCTGTTTAATGACCGTGCGATCTCGTATCGCGTACACCAAGGCTATGCGCATGAAAATGTCGCACTATCCGCTGGCATACAACGCATGGTACGCAGTGAAACAGGGTCCGCTGGGGTAATGTTCACTCTCGATACCGAGTCCGGCTTTGACGACGTGGTATTTGTTACCTCGTCTTATGGCTTAGGTGAAACGGTAGTACAAGGGTCAGTGAACCCTGACGAGTTCTACGTGCACAAACCCACGCTCAATGCCGGTCGCCCCGCCGTTGTACGCCGAAATATGGGCAGCAAATTGATCAAAATGATCTATTCCGGCGAAACCACCGCAGGACGCTCAGTATCAACCGTTGATGTTGATGCGGCCGAACGCAAACGGTTCTCTATCACCGACGCCGACGTCGAATCTTTGGCACGCCAAGCCCTCATCATTGAGAAGCATTACGGCCGACCGATGGATATCGAGTGGGCTAAAGATGGCGATGATCAACAGCTGTATATTGTGCAAGCACGCCCCGAAACAGTGGCAAGTCAATCTGACGCAACCATGAAGGTCAGTTACAAGCTAAACGAATCCAGCTCAGTATTAGCCGAAGGCCGCGCCATCGGACAACGTATTGCCAGTGGCAAGGTTCGTAAAGTCTTGAGCATTGATCAAATGAACATTGTGCAAGACGGCGACATTCTGGTCACCGACATGACCGACCCCGATTGGGAACCGGTAATGAAACGCGCTTCAGCAATTATCACCAATCGTGGCGGACGAACCTGTCACGCTGCCATTATCGCTCGTGAACTAGGCGTCGCAGCCGTAGTTGGTTGTGGTAATGCTACCGAACTATTGGACGACGGTGTGGCGGTAACGGTATCTTGCGCGGAAGGCGATACTGGCTACATTTATGCTGGTGAGTTGGACTTCGAGAAGCAAGTTACCAAGCTCGATAACATGCCTGAAATACCCTTCAAAATCATGCAAAACGTGGGCAATCCAGACCGAGCATTCACTTTTGCTCAACTCCCACATGAAGGGATTGGCCTAGCTCGATTGGAGTTCATTATTAACCGCATGATCGGCGTTCATCCGAAAGCGCTTATTGAGTATGACAAGCAGCCAGCCGACGTAAAAGCCATCATTGATGAATATATGGCTGGATACGACTCACCGACTGATTTTTTCGTCAAGAAATTGTCCGAAGGAATAGCCACACTAGCTTGTGCCTTTAGTCCCAAGCGGGTCATCGTGCGTCTCTCTGACTTCAAGTCAAATGAATACGCACACATGGTTGGCGGCCATGACTACGAACCTGACGAAGAGAACCCAATGCTTGGTTTCCGCGGTGCGTCACGTTATATCGCTCCGAGCATGCGCGACTGCTTTGAATTGGAATGCCAAGCTGTTAAGTATGTTCGAGATGTCATGGGACTTACCAACATTGAGATCATGATCCCCTTTGTCAGAACCGTTGACGAAGCAGTACAAGTCATTGACTTACTTGGTGAAAATGGCCTGAAGCGTGGTGAAAATGGTCTTAAGGTAATCATGATGTGCGAGCTACCTTCCAACGCCCTACTCGCCGATGAATTTCTTGAGCACTTCGACGGTTTCTCGATTGGCTCTAATGACATGACACAATTAACTCTTGGTCTAGACCGAGACTCAGGCATTGTGTCGCACCTCTTTGACGAACGTAATCCGGCCGTTAAGAAGATGCTGTCAATGGCGATCGAAGCATGTAACCGCGCAGGAAAATACATTGGTATTTGCGGCCAAGGCCCGAGCGACCATCCGGATTTTGCTGAGTGGTTGTTTAAGCAAGGTATTGACTCAGTATCACTTAACCCAGACTCGGTAGTAGAAACCTGGGAACGATTAGCAAAGCTAAAAATCTAGCTAAACGTCACTGAGCAATCTTGTCGAGCTCAGTTAATAGCAATAAACATAAACTTGGTCACTCAAGGATGAGTCACCAAGTCTAGCACTACCCTCCTCTAGTTACCGATACGGCAATATATCTCACATCAACAATTCAAGTTAAATGACTGATATTCATGCTGTGAATTAATTCCGCTACGCTGATTCTCGTCAAAAAATATATTTGTGGTATGTTTATTAAGGTGAACTTGTTGATCACTATGAACATTAATGAATTGTCTAGATGCATGATGCGTCTACAGTTTGAAATTTCACATAACATCTAGTTAGGAGAATGCGATGCTACGTTCAGTTCAAATGAAAGACTATATGTTGGCCAACCCGGTCAAAGTCAAACCCAGTGATGATGTGTTTGAAGCGATTCATCAGTTATTGGTCTACCGAGTATCCGGTGTGTGTGTGGTTGATGATACCGACAAGCTAGTCGGCGTACTGTCTGAACTAGATTGTCTACGGGCTATTTTGAGTTCAGTCTACAATAAAAACCCCGTAGGCAAAGTCTCAGAGTACATGACCAAAGAGGTGATCTCGGTCAAACTGCAAGACAATATAGTGGATGTTGCTACCGACATGATGTTGCACAAACATCGTCGCCGACCGGTGATTTCAGACGACGGCACATTAATTGGGCAAGTTACTTGTCGCCAACTACTGCGCGCAGTGAAAGACTTCGCCGCTCCCGACAATCCATAGAGATTCACCCTAAAAAGCATGCGCCGATTCCAGCCAGTAACAATTTGAATTATGTACATCATTCAAATATACTGCGTTGATGAGCGACAGCGACCGACATAAACAAGCCACACACAACACTGAAACACAGCAAAAAACTGCGGAAAAGAACCCGCCAGCTAACAAACTAACGGATTCACAAAAAGCTGACACACTGAATAAAATTGGGGCCGACAGTAGCGTTAATATCTGGCGCGGCTCAAACAGACCCCAGCAGCAACGAAAAAAAACGATTAGTACCGGCTTTACCGAATTAGACCAGCAACTGCATATCGGCGGTTGGCCATTAGGCATTACTTCTGAGCTTGGCATTTCGCAACACGGTATCGGTGAGTTGCGTCTGCTAATTCCAGCACTCAGAGCCTTACAACAAAGGTCACATGAAGCCCAACACATTATTTTGGTTGCGCCACCGTTTCTGCCTTTTGCGCCGAGCTTCATTAAAGAGCAAATTGATGTCAGTCAGCTAACGATAGTTCAAACTAGTAACATCCAAGATACATTGTGGGCCAGCGAGCAATGCTTACTGTCTAAATGCTGTGCCGCCGTATTGTGTTGGAGCGGAAACTACAATCTCACTACACGAGAACTTCGTCGCCTACAATTGGCAGCTGAAAAGTCAGGCAGTTGGAATGTGCTATTACGCCATAGCGACTGCCTCTCACAGTCATCCGCATCTGGATTACGCATACAACTACAATCCGATTCATACAGTAAACTGACACTACATATTGTCAAACAGCCAGCTGGCTGGGCCGGCCAACGGCTCACCTTGTCATTGTCGCCACACTATGAAAATTGGCAGCGATTGCCAGTCGGGTTACTGCCTCATCACAACCAAACGCAAGTGCCTATTGTGCCCGAACGCATCGAGACGCCGAACCAACATTTGCATCAACAGGCCTCGGTAACTGTGTTAGCACCACTATCGTCATTACCCACTGTGCATTAGTGCCGAAATGCCCTCGTACCATGCCAGACACACCATCAAAAACTCCTCGCAGCCCTTCATTCGACCGCTCAGAAGACCGCTTAGAAAATCGCGAGCTCAACACAAAGACTAAAGAAAAACCAGAAGAGCCGCCGACCCTTTGGCTATGCCTACGACTAACGCACCTAGCACTTAACAGTCTCGACATCGCATTAGATACCGAACAGCCAGCTGCCATTACGTACCAACAGCAAGTCTGGCAATGTAATACTCAAGCGGCCAAATCTGGTATTAACCCAGGCATGAGCGTAAACCATGCACTAATGCTTAACCCGACCCTTCATTTACAAGAACGCGAACCCGACAGAGAAGCCAACAGACTTACTCAACTAAGCCATTGGGCTTACCGGTTTACGTCATTAGTAAGTCGCTACAACGACCACACTTTACTTCTAGAAATAGGAAAAAGTGTTAAATTATTCAATAACTTAAACCACTTACTCAACCTACTTAATAATGATTTAGCCAGCTTTAAAATTGCAGCCCAACAAGGTCTCGCCAATACAGCTAAGGCCGCTTATGTAAGCAGCTTCAGTCAAGCGCAAAATCAACCCAGCACAAGCAAGCTAATTTCACACAACCTGGGTAACGCTTGCATCGAACACCTAGATATTGATGACAAAACAATAGCGCAACTGCATAACTGCGGGCTTGAAAGTCTTAACGATTTAAACGCCATACCTAACAGAGAACTTGGCGCACGATTTGGCAGGAAGTTGCTGGACTACCTTGAAAAGCTCTACGGCAACCTAGCCGACCCGCAAATCGCAATCACTCCACCTGAGACATTTCATGCCAGTGTGGATTTTGCTGAGCCGATCCATAACTTAAACTGGATTCAGCAACAATTGAATCGACTATTACAGGATTTAGCCAGCTTCCTAGCACTACGCCAATTAGTATGTCGCAGTTTTACTTGGCGGTTCTATCAAGACAACAACCGCTTATTGAAAACCGTAACCATTGGCATAAGCAGCAAAGACCTAATTTCTAACCAAGATAAAGCGGTATTACTGTTTGAGGAATTAACGCAGCTTAAACTTGCCAGCCTCCAGTTAAGCTGGGAGTTCTCAAGCATTGAATTGAGTAGCACACAATTAGTGCCCGTCACCTTGTTCAATAACGACTTATTTGACCCTAAGCCAGCCACACAACAATTCGATCAGTTAATCGACAAGCTAAGCAACCGACTTGGTCACAACACACTATTTCGAGTAAGCCCTGAGCCCGAGCACTTACCTGAACTAGCAAATGGCCGCCGACACGCCTCGGTGCAGCTTGTTAAAGAAAGCAGCCCTCAATACAACACACCACAACTGCATAACAATACGCTCAAAGATGAACCACTCTGGTTACTCGAGCAACCAAAAAGGCTGGCACAACATGCCAACCAACCCTTACTTGAAGGCCCGTTGAATATTATTCACGGCCCCAACCGTATTACCAGCCACTGGTGGGCCAAGCTACAAAGCAGAGACTACTTTATTGCACGACAACCTAATGGTCGGCTACTGTGGATCTTTTTTGAGCGTGGCGGTAAAAATTGGTATTTGCACGGGTTATTTGCTTAGCGTTAGGCCAGCTTGATCACACTAACTAAATGTCGGTCGGCGCTTCTCAACAAAAGCATCAATACCTTCTTGACCATCGGCCGAATCAGCTCGTTCCGCGATAGTCTGCGCTTCTAACGCCATCTGCGCTTCCAGCTCATTGGTTGGCGACTGCAACAACAGTGATTTGACTGCAGCGAACGAGCCTGACGCACCGTTAGCAAACATCTCAGCCCACTCTAAAGCCGCCGCCATCAAATGCGCATCCGGCACAACACGATTAATCAACCCCCAATGCAGCGCCTCTTGAGCATTCAATACTTTATTAGTGAACATCAACTCCTGAGTCTTACGCAAGCCGATTAGACGTGGCATAAAGTAACTCGCACTACCGTCTGGGCTAAGTCCAACGTTGGTGTACGCCATGGTGAACTTGGCTGATTCTGCGGCAACCACCAAATCTCCAATCACAGCAGTACTAAAACCCGCACCAGCAGCGGTACCATTAACCGCTACAATCAACGGTGTGGCCATACGCGACAAAATCGAAATCGCCTTATGCAGCTCATCGGCAATCTGTTTGACGCCGGCACTTGGACCTAATGGGCTCTCTTGCATAGCCTTCACGTCTCCACCAGCACAGAAAAAACGGCCATTGCCAGTCAGAATCACCGCCTTTAGCGACGCATCTTCCGCTGCCCTTTGAGCCGCCAACGCAAACTCGGTCGCCATTTCCAAGTTCAGACCATTGGCCGCATCAGGACGATTAAATGCAATCGTCGCAATTCTATCTTGCTGTTTATATTCAATGGTTTGGAATTCTTTCATAATTTTATATCTCACAGATTTAATTAGCCAAAAAGTGCTTCAATTGGCTACAAAACACATTCGGCATAGTGCTTTTTAGAGCACTTCATTATACAACCGGAATGCGATTTTATTGCTGACTTCATCGCTATATTGCGACCAGATCGCAGCTGAAAATGGTTGGGTAATTTAAAACTAATCACGCTAAATACTCGAATGATGACAATGCAGGCATAGTCAATGAGCAAGCTTCTATTCTCACAGAAAATAAAAAAAAGCCCTTTTTATACAAGGGCTTTTCTTAACTACTTAATATAAATACTGCTTCCGAGACAATGCCTAGAACGGTATATCGTCATCAAAGTCAGGCGCTGGCTGTGGTGGTGTAGACTGTGCTGGCGCCGCGCGCTGCGCACCGCCTGCTTGTCCACCAGCAGCTTGACCACCGCCACGGTTTTGCTGAGGTGCAGACTGTTGATAGCCTCCGCCACCGCCTTGCCCCATGTTGTCGCCACGCGAATCAAGCATTTGCATTTCACTTGCGACAATCTCAGTGGTGTAGCGGTCTTGCCCACTTTGATCTTGCCACTTACGTGTTTGCAACTTACCTTCAATGTAGATTTTTGAGCCCTTGCGCAAATATTCACCGGCGATCTCACCTAAGCGATTAAACATGACAATACGATGCCATTCTGTTTTCTCAACTTGCTCTCCAGTGTTTTTATCTTTCCAACTTTCCGATGTCGCGACACTCAAGTTAGCAATCGCTGCGCCATTGTTACCGTAGCGCACTTCGGGATCATTGCCCAAATTACCAACAATAATTACTTTATTAATACCACGTGCCATTCGTTACTCCTTAATTTGGTTTGAACATTGTGTTGTGGTTGTTCAGCTGCGCAATTTTAACGCGCATCCCCTCCAACTGCAAAGCGCACTCAATAAAAAACCCAATACAATACTAGAACCGCCAGTAAGCGACCTAAGGTGGTGAATATCAATCCATTACAAATCACGCTCGACTTATACATACAAGGTCCACCAACTCGCTGTAGAAGCTCAAATGTAAATTGCTAAAAACGCTGAGATTCGGTAGATTCCAAAATCTTCTTGATCATTCTTTAATGTTTGGGTTTACTAAAAATGAAGTCAGAACCATATTCTGACCGAATATTAAAGAATATCTTGCACGTCAAATGTCTTTTTAAGGTTCGAAGACATTGTCTACGAGTCAGAACTGGCATAATTTAACGATAATTGGGGCAGTACAATGCTAGTTCGCGAAATATACAAAGCCATTCTTTGGCCCACAGTTTTGTGTCTTTTGACATTTAGCACTGGCAACTCACAAGCACAAGAAAATGACATACTTGATTTTATTTCAGCCATCGTAGCTGGTCTAAAACCAGACGCACCGACTGGACCTCCGCCACCTCCAACACCAGCAGGTTCAGTTGATATTCAGGAAAATTATGTACAAACAGGTTACTTTCTCGCGGGCCAAGTATTTAATCACACTGAAAGTAACATAGAGAATCTTCGCCTAGTAATTCATGACCTTGCAGGTAACAGGCTGGATTTTATTTGGGAACACAGCGCCAAAATCAACAGACGTATATTCCAGCCAGGAGATTCCGCCTGTTTCGAAATTTCATTGTTTGAACTTAAAGATCGTCGTTTATTGGCTGAGGAAGTATCGATCGCTGGTGTAGAATTTGACTTTACTGATAGAGAAAAGCCAAACGCGTGGATAACGAACCTCAGAATCAGCCGCTCATCATCGTCTAGTGTCAAATTTGAGGGCACGGGTAATGTTGGGGCAAGCGGATTATCCGGTGGCAGCATACTATCAACTTCATTTGATGCGAATGGCGATGTTGCTAGCTGCGAAAAATCCGAATTCTCTCAAGGGTTCTTTCAACCAAATACCTATTTCTCTTTCAGAGTATTTGATAACCACAGGTTTGACGAGGCGGTATCTTTTGATGTCTCTTTAGATGGTGTTCCAACACAATAAATTGCTGATTTTTAGCTCAGCGGTCATCGTCAAGAATTTGCACGAGCGTGCAAGTCTAGGCAAGAATGTCAGGAAGCTTATGAGAACGGATTAAACACACAACCAAAGCCCCATCCTTTTTGGGCTACCTTAACTTCCTAAAGACATTAGATTTTATATACTTAAATTAAACTTCACTCCTTAACTATTCTATTCTTACTAAGCTTACATCTCTGCAAAAGTCTTGCTGACAATCCCGCTGAAATACTGATGTTTGGCTCTTTCCATTTCTCAAACTCATTGGTAGAAGTAAGGTGTCACCCATGACTTGAGTAGAAAAAAACATTACAACGCGTCCAGCGGGCTTGCAATATCAAGTCCGTGCTTATGCAGCACATGTGTATAAATCTCCGTGGTCGACACATTCGCATGCCCTAACAGCTCTTGAATCACGCGGATACTCTGACCCGATTCTAGTAAACGCGTAGCGAAAGAATGGCGGAATGTGTGTGGAGTCGCGTTCTTGGTGAGACCGAGCGATCTCGTCGCGTGTTTAAGCTGAGTACTCATCGCTGCATCAGACAAATGGTAGCGGACAGGCACTTGCTTTTGCACATCGAATGAGATGGACCGAGCGGGGAACAAAAACTGCCAACCAAGTTGCTTGGCGCGCGACTTAGTTGGCGAGTGTTTCCCTCCAGCGATGTAAGTCCGCCCTAACCCGCGTCTACTGTCGGCACTGTGCAGAGCTTGTACCATACAAATTTGCTGCTCAAGGCTCGGGATAAGAGATTCTGGTAACAAGGTGACGCGATCTTTGCCACCTTTACCCGCATTCACTACAATCAACCCTCCACTAAAGTCTATGTGGTTTATGCGAAGGCTCAAGGCCTCATTAATTCTTAAGCCACTGCCGTACATCAACTGTGCGACTAAACGCCATGGTGAAGCCAGAGCGGCGATCAGCGATAGAGCCTCATGATGCGACAAAACAACCGGAACCTTACGCCGGCGCTTACTCTTCGTCACTCGGATTTGGCCTAACGGCCGACCAAGGAACTGATTAAACAAGAAAGCCAACGCATTTAACGCCGCCTTCTGTGTATTCGTGGTCACCTCGTCGACTACCACCATGTGGTGTAAATACTGCTCGACGTGTTTGGGCATCATTTCACTCGGATCGTTAAATGAGTGATACTTAATAAAACGCTTGATCCATCGACAATAATGCCCCTCAGTAGAAACCGATAAACCTCGACTACGAATAAATGCACGTAACTTATGCATAAATCGAACCGGCTTTTCAGGAATCGGTACACGTGTCCGCGGTACTCTAGCCATAGATTCACTCCTTGAATCATTTTAAGATACCAACTATTCTAAAAATATTAGCTTAACGATTCAAGAAATACACACAAGTTCGAACTATTTATCGAAAAAACACACAGAAATCAAGGAGTAAGGATTTTTGTCGGTACCAATATAAACCCAACTCAGTTAGGTTTATAATTTTCTGAAACCGCTAACGCATTGATTAATATGGATTTATGAAAGTCACTATAAAAATATTCTCAATAAAAATATCCATAACTAAGTTTGGATATGAAAACTGTTAGTGAGATGAGAGAGTCAAAATACTCCGTAGCTCTAGAGCGAGATCTGAGGGGTTCACACCTTTTTGTTTTGTTGCTATTGGCCGGTACGGTGCTTCATTTCTATCTCCTGCGCAGCGGGAGCTCTGTCCTAATATTAGTGCTAGCTGCTTTAGCATATTGGTTGCCTCGCTCCAAACCGGTGGAATACTTTTGGGCGAATGAGAAAGGGTTTGAATTTCATACATCAAGAAAAGCTCTATCTTTCGTACCATGGGAGCAGGTAGAGAACATCGTTCTTGATAAAGATTATCAAGATAGCTCAGAAATAATCGAGATAAAGCTTAATAGGAAGCTTAATGAAAAGGCACTTTATATTCGAAGTTCTGGTTTAACTAAAACTAGTCTATTTCTATCTCTCGGCAATAAAAGCCGAGAGATACATGAAAAGCTAAGTGGTTTAAATAGTAGTGGGGCAGCATAATTCTCACTAACAAGAACCAAAAGTACGCCTGCGGCGGGACGCTCAATACTTCGCGCCCCTTTGCTTGGCGTTATGAGTATTAGAATGAAAACATTGTTAAGTGTACTTTTTCTATTTCCCTTAATTGCTTTATCACAAGGGCATAAGTCAAGCGAATCTGAACTCGTTGCATTTTTAAATAACAATGGATATAGCGTTGTATCAAATGAAACACAGGACGTTACAATTCACTATCAAGAAAAAAGTATGCAGTGGAGCGTTCGTTTTCAAGGTAAGTGCATGACAGCAGAAAAACCTAATTGTGTTTGTATAGATTGCGAATCATACATAGTTATTTCAGACTCAAAAAAAGGCTTTAAAGTTTTAGGTGTTGTGCTTGATGGTTAAACTCATAACAAGGTCAAAAACTACCGCACACTGCGTGTGCTCGGACGCGCAGAAAACGCGCGCCCGTTTTAACGGCGTTATGTGCTATGAGGCTACTTAGGAAAATATGAGCGCAGGTCTACCACTACTAATATTAAGTGTTCTATCCACGATCATTCTTGTGGTCTGGTTACGCAATGGTGCGGGGGATAAAACGCATCGAATTACGGCATCAGGTGTTCTGTTAGCTATTTTGGTTTTATCTTGGGTGGTATTACTTTCATTTGGTGTTTTTCATCCCATTGGCTCATGGGGAATGGGTGTTGGTTTTATTGCATCAATAGTCGCTTTTTTTGTTCCCGTGATTTATAACAAGTGGTGCAGCAATGAGCACACATAACAAAGCAAATCAGCATCAGTCGCTGCGCTCCTTGGACAGCCTTGCCGTCGCTCGTTTTGTGCATGGCTTCGCCATTGGCGCACAAAAAAATCAACGCCAAGTCTGCCGCTGTTTGCGGCGTTATAGCGCTAAATAATATCGTATGAGTGCAAGAGCCAATTACAACAACCTAGTGTCATTTTTACTGATGGTTCCCTTGATGGCAGTGCTCTATGCTATTTCTGTCTATTTGATAGAAGATACAATTTGGTTCTGTATTGCTTCATTTTTCTTTATTGGGTTTTCGGCAGAGCACATTTATAATTTTATCGTGCGAGCCAATAACCCAAATCTAGAAAGATATTTAAGCTCAAGCTTCTGGCGTATTTTTGCACTAGGAGTTCCTTTTACTCTGTCACTTATTTCATGGTGCATAGCTAATGCTCTATAACAAGTTGTCAAAGTACACTCCGCTGCAAACAACGCAGCTCCGCGGGACGGCTGCTTCGCGCCGCCCCTTGGCAAGGCGTTAGTGTCACGGAGGAATCGTGGATCAAAACATACTGCTAGAGCTGGAAAAAATCAGGGACATATTAACTCTTATTCTTTTGTTGCTTGGTGTATTGGTCGTAGCAAAAGCATTAAATGTAATAGGTAATATTTCGAGTAATTGGCAGCTTCAACGTTCAGATAGAATTCGCAATCACTCTATAGACCTCCATGATCAGGAAAAGTATTCTGAACTAATTGAATATTTAGCTAAGAAACTGAATGACTATCCTAACAACCCAACAGCAATTTACTGGATGGCAAGGAGCCATTTAGGAAAGGCTGACTATGTCAGCGCAAAAAAATATTTTTTAAAATTAAAAGATATAGAGCCATCATGGGAGAAAGACTATGTTGAGCCCTTCATGAGAGAAATTGAAGAAAAACACTAACAAGCTCAAAAACTCCTGGTCACTTCGTTCCCTCGGACGCGCAAAAGACGCGCGCCCGTTTTAAGGGCGTTATATTTATTAGGTAATTTTTGCATTGAATACAGAGCTTCGTATTGAAATCTTAAAGGAACACGCTAAGCAAATAGCTTTTGTTGTAGCTA
>NZ_QNRT01000007.1 GCF_003315245.1 Arenicella xantha
GTGAAGTCCTCTAGAGTAGGTTTGGTTGTAGCCGGCTCGTTGAGTAAATCAATACGCGCCTTGATACTGGTGTGATTCGAGGTTTCAGGCGTTTTCGCCGTCTTGGCACGTATCGGGTTGAGATCAACGTACGCCATGCAGGACAGCAGCGCACCATCATCCAGCAACGCCTGACTCTTGAATCGCCCCTCCCAAAATCGGCCAGTGCAGTCGTCTTCCTTGTTCGCCTCACGCGCGATGAACTCATTCACGATGCGCATATACCACGAGATATCACACAGCCTGGCGCGCCACGCTTCGACGTCTTCCAACAAACGTTCGTAAAGCACCGGATCAAGCGCATCACCATTCATAAAGTGTTGCGAAAGCACACTTCCGGAGAACAATGAATGCCAACGACGGATCACCTCACGTTCCGACCACGCGTCTGCAATGTCAGCTTGGACTCGCAGTACCACGTGGTAGTGATTACTCATCACCGCGTAGGCACACAGTTTAATGGCGAATGCGCCGGCGGTCTCATGCAATTTATCTTCGAGCCATTGACGACGATGTTCATAGCTAACACCCGAGTAGCTATCGACACCACATAAATAGGCACGCCGAACGCAGCGCGCTACGCAATGGTAATAAGGTATGTCGGCCAACGACACGAGAGCGCTTCTTGGTAGGGTCATAACTATCCTTGTTGATTCATCCTTGAATGACTTTATTCTGTCAGGGAAGCGAGTTTATGGCAAGATGATTGTGATGGGTGTCCCAGAAGGAAGGCTGACTAGTGCATCCACTCTGGTTTAGGCACTTGGCAAGAATTATCTTATTCTGCTTTAATGTGTCTAACTTGCAGGTATTTTTGTATAAATGGAGAATGATAATGAAGTCCAAGTGCCTTATAGTCATCGGAGTTTGGGCCGTCATAGGCTTTTCAAGCGCTATGGCCCAAGAAAGTAGAGTGGTGTTTATCCTCGATGGTTCCAATAGTATGTGGGGCCAAGTGGATGGCAAGGCAAAGATTGCCATTGCTCAAGAAGTGCTTGGTGATGTTACTACTCAGCTACCCAAAGACACAGCGATAGGACTCGCGGCTTATGGGCACCGAAGCAAGGATGATTGCGGCGATATCGAAATGCTGTTACCGATCAAGCAACGCCAGCCAAGCGAATTCGCAACCACCGTCGCGTCTGTGGTTCCCAAGGGCAAGACACCAATAGAAGGCGCGCTTGAGTTTGTTGCTGGCCAACTTGGTTCAAGCGGTGCTAAGACTCATTTGGTGCTAGTAAGCGATGGAGTTGAAAGCTGTGGCGGTGATCCTTGCGCCGCAGCCAAGGCTATGCACCAAGCGAATGCTAGCATGAGCATTCATCTCGTTGGCTTTGGCGTAAACAAGAAGGAGCGGCAACAACTGCAATGTATTGCTACTGAGGGCGGGGGAATGTATGCCGACGCGCAATCGGCCGCAGACCTTACAAAAGCGCTGGCCGCAGTAACTGAAAACGTGGCAAAAAATATTAACGAATCTGCACCAGTGATACCGCCAATTGATACCAGCGGCCCAAACTGGAGTTTGCAAAGTGAAGATCAGACGTTTAACGGCAAACTTTTTAAACACTTCACCCTAGATGGCAATCATATGATTCACCTAATCAACCGAGATGCAGTCAATTTTGCCTTTGCCTACGAGGGTGAAGATTCTGGGCAACGCAAGGTAATGTATGCGACGTTCGCAGATGGGCGGGGGCCAATATGCCGACGAGTAGGTCCAATAGAAGACTTTACTGTAAGTTTTATGCCAGCTGAGCCTGGCTGGATAGCAGGCAGTTTTAACGGCATACTAGGTTGCCCCGACTATAGCGCTATGCCGGTTGAAGGCTCTTTTTATGTTAAAGCGGCGGAGGAATGAGCATGCTTAATCAATTCTTAGAACCACGCCAACCACGTCTCATGTTGCAATTTATTGTTCTAATGGTGATGTCCGTGGTTGTCGTTTCTGCGGCAAATGCACAAGATATAATTAAGGGTGACTGGACATACTCTGATGGGGGCTATATCGGATCGCCCACGCCGACCAAAGGAGATGGGCCCGATGGAGAGGCAGGTTGTAACATTCTATTTTGGAGTGGGGAAGGCCTACTTGGACACCCTTGCGCTATGGAATGCAAAAGCAGCGGGGGCTATAAGCTTACTGGTGAAGATTACCAATCAAATTGTAACCAAGCACCAAACAATTCAATGGGTGAGATCACCCATAAAGATGGCGATAGCTGCACTATCGTGAAAGGAAGCCCAGAGGGCACAAATTCAAAGGGTGTGGGAGGGGGTTTTTTTCCCAACGGTCACCCCCGCTGTCAAGGCGTTGTAGGCGACCCGCACCTAACCTCTTTTGACGGCACCAGGGTCGACCTGCAGGCTAGCGGTGAATTTGTGTTTACCAAATCGCTTGATGATGGCTTTGAAGTACAGGGGCGGCTTGAATCAGCTGGTAAATCTAGATCGGTTAGCGTGGTCACGTCAATCGCGGTCTCCGTTCCTCCCTATCGCATCACCATGAGTCCTAAAGCAGGTGATTTCCTGCGCGTTGATGGTGAGGTTTTCGATATACCCGATGGCGAATCTTTAATACTTACTGATGCCGATACTATCATCGTGCATCAAGGACGCCGCCACACCATAGTTTTGCCTGATAGCACTAACGTGCATGTTGATAATTTTAGCAATAAGTTTTTAAATTTTTTCGTCCTGCTTGCCGAGTCACGTGACGGTCGTATGGTCGGTATTGGCGGCAATGGGGATGGCAACAAATCGAATGATTTTCTCACCGCGACGGGTACACAGCTAGCATCGCCCCCAGATTTCGAAACTCTTTATAAACAGTTTGCTGAGAGTTGGCGGGTAACTGCAGAGTCTTCACTGTTTGACTACTTGCCTAGCGAATCGTATGAAACCTTTCAAGACCCCGGCATGCCCTACCAAAAAGTTGCTCTCAGCGACATTTCGCTGGTCAAGAAGGCACGTGCAGAGATGGCCTGTCGGGCAGCTGGGCTGATCACTGGCCCGTCGCTTGAAGATTGTATATTCGACTACGCTTTGACAGGCGAAGAGCTATTTATCGAATCAGCAATCAGCACGCAACAACCACCTCAATTTGTTGAAGAGCCAGATACCGTTAAGGTCGAAGCACCGAGAACTGGCTTCGCTGCTCACAAAATTGAGTTGGGAATTTTAGGGCCCGTTAAAGTAGGTTCGTGGATCGGGTTTGCACCCAAAGACAGTAGTGCTGCTAGTAAGGTTGACACACCGTTTAGCGATGCGCGTCTCAACGGCAAAGGAAAAAATACCAGCCTGTTAGTTCCCTCTACGCCGGGGCATTACGAGTTACGTTACCGCGAAGACCAAAAACTCGGACCAACTACCTTTCGTATACCATTTGAAGTTGTCGCGCCTGAAATCGAAATCAAGGCTGCTTCTTCAGCGCCAGTTGGCGGTGAACTCGAGGTCACACTGGTCGGAGATATCGGCGATTCGATGAGGCTTGTTGTTGTACCGGCAGAAAGCACCAACAATAAGGGCCGCGCCTTAACGTTGGGGCAAGGCACTGAATCAACAGGCACATTACGCCGCCTGCCTAAGGAAGCGGGTGAATATGAACTTCGTGTGGTGAGCAGCTATGGAAAAACCAAAGCCGTTTATGCCAAGCGAGCGCTACGCCTTGAATAAGATAGTGGGTGGTGTTCTAAAGAATTTATGAATAATAAGGACAGGCATGTTTTGGCTTTTCTGGCTATCAATTCATTGACCACTTTCATGAACCAAGACAGGCTACATAGGCATTCACGCCAAGTTTCGATGTCTCGATCAAGCACAGCTATTTGTGCGGGTAAAAGCGTGTCTCTGTTCAAATAGCATTGGGATAAGTAAGTTCCTTTAACGAGCCTTTGCCAGCGTCGAACCACTTCACATTTGCTCCATTGCGCGGCACCGTCTGGTCGCAAATGCACGACCACATGATAGTGATTACTCATGACGGCATACGCACAAAGCTTGATCGAAAAGACGGTCGCGACATGTTGCAATTTGGCCTCTAGCCATTGCCGACGATGTTCGTAATCGGTCTCAGTGTGTTGGTCGTAGCCGCATAAAAAGGCACGTCGAACGCACCGTGAAACGCAATGGTAATAGGGCGTGTCGGTAGGCGACACAAGCGTGCTGCGTGGTTGAGTCATTCCGTAACTCCAGTTTATTTCCTTGTGTGACTAGAGTGACATTTTGGAAGGTGCTTTTCAAGTGTTACTATGCCTGTCCCATTTAGTCGCGAAGATAACCGCGACCGAATCAACTTTTTGAATCTATTTGCTGATGTTTGTGATCGATACAATTGGGTATGCCATTCTTATTGCCTGATGAGCAATCATTATCATTTGTTGATTGAAACTCCCGATGGCAATCTATCAAAGGGGAGGCGGCAATTGAATGGTGTCTACAGTCAACTTTATAACTGCAGGCATAAGTTGGTCGGGCATGTATTTCAAGGACGCTATCACGCGATTCTGGTTGAAAAGGAAACACACTTAAAAGAGCTTGCTCGATATGTGGTACTCAACCCAGTTCGTGCTGGAATTGTAATGAACGTCGAGCAATGGCGGTGGAGCAGTTACCGCGCCATGATTGCCAAAACGTCAAAACCGACGTGGCTTGAAACAGATTGGTTATTGAGCACATTTCATTCGAACCGAAAGCAGGCCATTCAAGCATTTACTAAATTTGTCGCGGCAGGGAAGGGCGTACGATCACCGCTTGACGATAGGAAGAACCCATTAATCTTGGGAAGTGACGAATTCATCGAGACAAACCTTGCGAGGTTAGAGTTACCTGAAGACCTAACTGAATTCACCAAAGCGCAGAGAACACGACCGGCAAAACCAGTGGAATGGTACCGAGAGAACGCCAGCAGCCGGAATGATGCTATTGCAATCGCCTACCAGAGCGGGCGATACTCAATGAAGGAAATAGGTGACTGTTTCGGATTAGGCTATTCGATGGTGAGTCGGATCATCAAGAATTCAAGATTCAAGACGTGACCCTCTAATCTACTGAGGAGACCACCGGTAGCGACTGCATAGAGCTGACACTCGACGAGGTAGAACGTTGGTTTGAAGTGGTTCCCGATGGTGCTGTATTGGCAATTGATGAGATTCAAGATATATGGCCAGCACGGAAAACAGGCTCACCGATTCCCGAAGCTGTAAAGCAAATGGCGCAAATTCGTCATAGAGGCATTACTCTAATATTTACCAGTCAATTCAACACACAATTAGATACGAATATCCGTTATCTAGTAAAACAACACATTGTACTCAAAGAGCTACCGAGTACCGCTTTCGGTAAACGCATCAAATGGCTCGAATGGAACGACTACCAGCCAAACCCAAGGGACTACCACGCGCAAAAAGAGGCGTTGGTAAACAAGACACTTAAAATCAAAAAGACGTACTTTAATTGGTACACCTCCGCCTCATCACATCACGTCAAAACAGGTTTACCACTCAAACTCTATCTCTGGTTAGCGCTTATCGTGGCTTGCATTTGTTGGGGTATTTACGTCGTTTTCTTCATGATAGCGCCCGACAAAAAAGACTCGAACTCCGCTAGTACGGTTTCACAACTTCAAGATGCAGTTACATCGGGTTTTAACAGTACCAGGGCGAATACCGGATACTCTGACTCTAACTTATTCGACGACAAATCGACCTACATCAAAGCAATCACGCCGGTGATCACTGACAAACCGGATACGGCTCCAATCTATACAGCGTTGCACGAAGCCGTATCGAAGCCCATTAAAAATTGCTTAGTGATCCACAGAGACTCCGGTAACGAATGCCGTTGCTATTCGCAGCAAGCGACGATATTGTCAATTTCAGACAGACAGTGCTTTTTGCACGTACGCGATGGTTACGAATTTGACTACACTAAGCCGGATATCACTGATTCAGAAGGGACTAATTATGGCCTGTCGACGACCAGTGAGCCATTAGAGTTAGACGAACTAGAAAACGTCCCCTACACACCCAATCTATCAACAATGTCTCGCAAAACGTCTGTCAGGCATCCAGCGTCACCTAATTTGTAAAAACCTAGATATGAGATTACATTCTACCTAGCGAAGTTTTGACGTTATCTGACAGTAAGTGTCTGAGTTTTGCCCAAAACAGTCATTTAAACAGGCTCAACTTCAGGGTATGGCGCTTCCAATGTTTTCTGAATTGCATTTTCTACTTCACCGGAAAAAAAGATTTTCGCCGTCACTTCTCGTTATATTGGCATCGTAAAAAACGATTTTTCCGACACTGAGAGCAACCTCATCTGTCTGAACAATTTTGGTTAAGTATAGAATCGCACCGACATCATAGTCTGTTATATCAGTATAAAAAAAATACACTCGAGACTCCCACATATCACCATCTATAAAGGGACCTTCCCATGATATTTCGCTGTTACCCTCGAGCAAAAAATGCATCTTCTTTTTGTTAGCTCTCAATCTGCTTTCATCTGGCTTAAATGATTGATCATTAACCTTGATTTCTGGATCTCTCAAAAACCCATTTCCATCATTTGAAACAGTCAGCACCAAGCGACTTGAAACATTAGTTATCTCAAACGATAAATGTGGTTGTAATTGAGCCCGTTGTACCCTTGCGGTATATACCGATTGGTCTATTAATCGAGAAAACTCTTCTTTTTGTTGTTTAAAAAGATGTAATGCGAGCCAAAAAGCTAAACCAGTGAAAAGTGCAGTTAGCGCTCCAAACGAGTCGCCCACAGATCCCAAGACGGAAAAGCTATTTTGATGCCATTTAGTAATGGGCCAAGTCAAAAGTAGCAAAATAACGGTGTACGCGACAAACAATACAAGTACTAAGACCCAGCCATATTTGACTAAATCAATAATTTTTTTTCTTGCGTCCATGTGATAAAACCTGAGAGTCCTGGATAGCTTTTTAGTTAAAATTTTCGGGAATTATTGAGAGTCCCGAATGGCCCAAACAAGTATCTTACAGTCATTAGCACATATTATCGAATCTTGATTTTTGAGATGTCTGTCAATTCTCTACCTATACATTTAATACTTTAATTCCGAGTCGGGGTAGGCGGGTACCGCCACCGACCGGAATTTAAAAGGCCGCGAAAGCGGCCGTTTAAATTGTGCACGTGTAGTAACACTGCACATTATTCTCAAAAGTGATAAAAATTCGCTGATTTCACCATTTTTCGCCGCTTTTTACTCACGTAGCTCTAGCGCATGGATGCGCGGTCAAATCCAAGGACGGATGGTTAACTTACCGAAGTAGGGCGGATCACTGTTACAATTGTCGCCCGAATATTTCTATTTCCACAACAATCCCGACCCCTGACAACAATCTTTACCCTAACTCTGTAGATTCTCCTTCTCTGACTTCTATACTAGACCTTCTAGTCATACTGTGAGCGTCCACCGGCATGAAATTCCATTGGTCTATTTATGTTCGTAAGTGTAAGCTGTCATGATTAAGTCGTTCAAGATTTGCGTTAGTTTTCGCGGCTTCCGTATACATTTCTTCCACTTTACAATTTAATGTTGTATATAAAATGAAATTTGAATTAAAAATCAAAAGACTGGAAGTTTCAGATATGAGTAGTGCCATAAATTTTGCAGAGAAAAGACTCATTTCTCATATCTGAATGAACTTACATAAAAGGATGTATTGTGGATTCTAAAAAATACCAGGTTTTTATCAGTTCCACCTATTCTGATCTTGTGGAAGAGCGGGACGGTATAATTAAAGCTATCCTAGAGATGTATCATATTCCGATAGGAATGGAAATGTTCAGTGCTGAGGATGAAGATCAGTGGGAAATCATAAGAAGAACAATTGAGGTAAGTGATTATTATATCCTCGTATTAGGCTTACGATATGGTACTCAAACCTCTGATGGTATTAGCTACACACAAAAAGAATATCAGTATGCATTAGAAATGAGCATACCAATTCTGGCATTTGTTATGGATGAGTCGTTGGCTTTACCCTCAGTAAAAAGAGACGATGATCTTACTGATATCTTGAATTTTCGAAATTTAGTTTTACACAATTCTAAAATGGCTCAGTTTTGGAGCTCAAAAGAAGAACTAATAAAAAATGTTTCGATATCTTTAATGAAGCAAATTATTCAAAAGCCAGCTATTGGTTGGGTTCGTGGCGATAAAGTTGGGATTGAACAGGAAATAACTAAAGAATTAGCGTCTACGATTAAAGAGAATAGAGAATTAAGAGAAAAAATATCTGATTTAGAGGCAAGATTTTCTCCTAAAATTCCTGTAATCGAAGTGACTATAGAGCCACCATCGATAGATGAAAAATTTGATAAATTCACTAAAATATTAGTGCCTGAAAGAATAAATACCGATGAAATAGAACCTAGCTTAAAACATTTTATAGAACCTGGTGAGATCGAACGTTTTAATAGCGGACTTCCCAATCAACGACAGATTGATCAGTATAATTCTGAATTAGAAATTCAATACAAGATTGAACATTATTCAACCCCTTTAAAAATTCGTGTTGCCAATGAGGGAACAGTAAAAGCTAACAACTTGTTTGTCGAACTCACTTTCCCTGAGGGGATTTTAATTTACAGCATAGGTCAACATCCTGCCAAACCTAAAAACCCAATACCAATTAGCCCTATTGTAAAAGCACGATTAAGAGTAAAAGAAAAATTAAGGAGCTTAGACCCGGTTTCAATATCCCAAGATCTCTTTGCATCAGGTCGCAACATAGATATGCTCGCAAGTTCCGATATCCCTATCCCAACAATATATCCAAAGGATTTGGACTGGTGGACAAATCTAGAAGGTAATAAGTTAACTATAACACTACAACACTTGCTTCACACAAGGGCTAAGGTTTTTGGTGATGACTATATGATCGTCCCTTTAAATTCAGAGAATCACCAAATTAAAGTGGACATAATATGTGAAGAGTATCAAGAAATTGAAACTGACAGAATAGAAATGGCTTTGCATAAAGATTTATAACAAATCAAGTAAACGGAACTAAAACAGTAGGCTAGGTTTCATTTATTGTTAGATTAGATCGGAAATAGGGTACTTAACAACCGTTTGCTGTCCTTTCCAGTTTATGATTATTTCTGGCTCTTCGATCCGAGATAATCTTTTCTCGAGTTCTTCCTTCAAACTAATAATCCGTCCGTTCCATCCCTCAAATTCAGCACGCCATTGACGAAAGTAAAAAAGGGCTCTTACTTCGTCGCTAGTGTATTCGTTCCCGCCGGCGTCGATGATTACTCCATTTTCCTCGTCTAGCACCCAGCCCGCAAATTTTCCATTTAATCGAGTCATAAAAAAAGTGCCCCTACAGCACACATTGAATTGCTCACCTTTTTATCCTGACACACGTCTAGTTGCTAGATTTCATTATTGACTATGTTTAATAGACCACTTGTCTCGTAACCAATATTGTATTTTACATAATATATATTATGCGCATATCGATATATGGCCAATTTGAAGACATTCAATCAATCACTTGCGAATCTGGATTAGCTACTAAATCGTTTATTATCATGTAGTTCCATAACATTCCCAATATATCCTTTAGATAACTTTTTATTATATAGAGCTTAAGTTCGTATATTGCGCTGCACATAGTTATTTATGCGTTGGCAGTCATGATGCTGCTGACTGTTTTAGACAAAGAAACCGTTCTAATGCGGTTCGACTCGTTTTTTACGCAGGCCTGCGATTCTGAGGAAATGTTTGCGCTACTAAGATCTCAAATAATTCAGTGTTAATTTGGCAGAGCTATGCCTCACAAACTTGTGTGAAATTGCTCAGATCTGGATGGGGTTTTCATGCAGATCAACTTGAGGGTCGATCAGAACCTTAATTTGGGCATGACTATTTTTTAGCGTCCGCTGCTAAATACAGTTATTTATGTGGGTAAATTGAACTTAGATTAAAGTTCGCGCTGAACTTGGTTCAGCGTTTTGCTGGGAATAATTCGAAGAAATTATCAGTAGTTTGAGCGGCTAAATCTTCTAAAGAAATACCGCGCAGGTCGGCAACAAATTGCGCTGTGTGACGAACATTTGCTGGCTCATTCATTTTTCCACGTAACGGAACTGGCGCCAGATACGGAGAATCCGTTTCGACCAAAACACGATCAATAGGGCACTTTCGTGCAACTTCTTGAACATTGGTTGCACTCTTAAAAGTCACGATTCCAGACAATGAGATATAGAACCCTAGATCGAGTGCTTGTTTTGCAACCTCCCAATCTTCAGCGAAGCAGTGCATGACACCTCGACACTGGTCAGCGCCCTCTTCCTTAAGTATTCGCATGGTATCTTCTGCGGCGCTACGCGTATGAATAATCAGCGGCTTATTGAGTGTTTTTGCGGCACTAATATGGCGCTTAAAACGATCACGCTGCCAGGTCATATCTTGGTCTTCAATACGAAAATAATCGAGCCCAGTTTCGCCAATTGCGACAATATTGTCGTCTTGGCCGATCTCAACCAATTCTTCCGCACTTGGCTCGCGCACGTCTTCGTAACACGGGTGAACCCCAACTGATGCAAATATATGCGAGTATTCGTCGGCTAACGCTTTTACTTGTGGGTAATCTTCAAGGTTAACAGACACACATAACATGTGCGAAACTTCATTTAGCTTTGCGTTTGCCAGAATATCGGGCAGGCGCTTATGAAGTTCGTCAAAATTAATATGACAATGAGAGTCGACTATTTGCATAAGATAGGCACAAGCAGAGCTAACAGCGCCCTACTCTAATTACTTTGGATGTGGCTTGCGTTAACGGCGAATTACATCGTATGCGTTGATCGCGTGAGCGAAATCGAC
Source organism: Arenicella xantha (assembly GCF_003315245.1). Taxonomy (NCBI): domain Bacteria; kingdom Pseudomonadati; phylum Pseudomonadota; class Gammaproteobacteria; order Arenicellales; family Arenicellaceae; genus Arenicella; species Arenicella xantha. The sequence goes on from NZ_QNRT01000007.1 coordinate 10,916, forward strand.
GCACCGAGCTTAGATTCGATTAGATTAACTGTGGCGCGGGCATCGTCGCCCATAAACTGAACCCCTACTCCGCGCGGCCGATTGCCCAGCGCTCCTGGAGGGCTAATCCAGATTACTTTGCCGGAAATGTGCACCGGCTCAATTTCATCCATAATCTTGACCAAAAGGAACATCTCGTCGCCCAGATCATAGTCTTTCTTGGTGGGCACAAACAATCCACCATTGGTGACAAATGGCATATACGACATGTATAGCGCTTGCTTATCTTTAATTGCGATCGAAATCACCGCATTGCGCGCTTTGTCGGTCGGAATATTTTGATTTTCAACAGTCATAAGAGATTTATACCGCTAATTGGGGGGTTCTACAAGCAGGAATCACAGAGCCGGCAGCTCGCGAAACTTATTTGACAGAGTCTCTAACACTAATAACTCGTCAACAGTGGTGGCCAGCATACGTTTAGCGTAATTTAGCTCATCAATTAATTCTAATAAATTGGTCTTCGACAACTTAGCGCTCGAAGCCGCGACCCAGCTCTGCTGAACTGGAAAAAACAATGTGCCCGGATCATCAGAAAGCCGTGTTCGCACCAAATCAGTAGCAAGCTTTTGCAGTATTTCAAGCACCTTCAGCGCACCTAATTGCTGCCATGACTTAGCTACAGTGGTTACTTCAGCGCGGCGCATCCAGAGGCTATTTACATCACTAAATACCGCTTTGAGCGACTCTAGATAACCACCTTCGAATAGTTCAATCGCCTGCAGCGGATGATTATTCGACATCGACAAATAGGTGTCGAGATCAGACACCGGAATACGCTGCTGATGCTCCAACCAGGCCCGTGCCGACGCTCGATCTGGTGGTCGAAAATTGACCAAGCTACAACGACTTCGCACCGTGCTAACCAGCTTCGAAACTTCGTCACTCACCACAACAAATAAGGTGTTCGCGGGCGGCTCTTCAAGGCTCTTGAGTAAGGCGTTTGAGGCATTTCGATTCATTGTCTCGGCATTCATAATCAACACCACTCGATGTGAACCAATATGCGGAAACGTACTCATTGAATTCGTGAGCCGGCGAATTTGCTCAATACTGATTGTGCGCTTGGGCTTACCCGAATGAGTCTCCAAATAGCGCTTGGCAAACTGCCCCAAAAGATCCTCTTGCACCGCGATCTCAGGCATAACCACATGCAGATCTGGATGCGAACCGGCTGCAAACAATGATTCAGACTGCGAGTGCGTATCGGTCAACACAAAATGCGCCAGCGCAAAGGCTAAATCCTGCTTACCTAAACCACGATCACCATTAAACAGCAAAGCATGGTTAGCGCGCTCAGGTTCGAGCGTTAGATTTTGCCAAATTTCTTGATTCCACGGATGAATCGTTGGAGTAAAAGAACTCATTGATCGGTCGACACCACATTATCAATAAAACGCTTAACCACTGTACGCACATCGCGCTCAACTTGCACGAATGTTTGGCTAGCATCAATCACACTAAATCGAGCCGGTTCTGCGTTAGCTCGGTCAAGGTAACACGCTCGGACATTCCGCTTAAAAGCTTGCTTCTGCTGCTCAAACCGATCCGGCTCGCTACGCTTATCCGCTCTGGTTTCACCGACCTCGACCGGCACGTCAAGCAATAAAGTGAGGTCTGGTCTAAGCTCACGCTGCACTAAGTTCTCGAGCGAACTGATCATGCTGACATCCATCTGACGCCCACCACCTTGATACGCATAAGTCGCGTCAGTAAACCGATCGCATAGTACCCAGCGACCAGCGGCTAATGCCGGCTCAATCACCTCTTGCAAATGTTGTGCACGGGCCGCAAAAATCACAAGTAGTTCGGCCACATCGCCAATTTCGTCGTCATGCGAATTGAGCAGCATGTCGCGCACACGCTCACCGAAGCGAGTTCCGCCTGGTTCACGAGACAACACAAAGCCAATATCTCGCTCCTCGAGCACGCGTTGAATGACAGCAATATTGGTCGACTTACCGGCACCGTCCTGCCCTTCAACCGTAATAAATCTACCGCGCATTCGACTAATTACTCTCTTTTGGGCTAGAGGTGTAATTTTTTGCCCTACCGCGAAGCTGGTATTTGGTCACCGCGTTATTGTGCTCTTGCAGAGTTTTTGAGAACTGATGTGAGCCATCACCTTTGCCAACAAAGAATAAGGCCTCGGTAAATTCTGGATTCGCAGCGGCTTGAATCGATGCTTCGCCCGGCATAGCAATCGGCGTTGGTGGCAGACCATAACGGGTATAGGTGTTGTGTGGTGTGTCAGTAGTTAGATCACTACGTCGGATATTGCCTTGATAACTATCGCCCATGCCATAGATGACGGTGGGGTCAGTTTGCAGCTTCATACCGATCCGCAAACGATTATTAAATACACCAGCAATGGTTGGCCGCTCAGCAGCCACACCGGTTTCTTTCTCTATGATCGATGCTAAGGTCAATAGTTGATACGCCGACTTAACTTCGGCATGGTCCGCACGCGTCTCCCAAATTCGGTCGAGCAACTGCTTTTGTCTTGAATAGGCTTGCTTGAGCACATCCAGATCGCTGTCACCTTTTTGAAAATAGTAGGTTTGCGGCGCGAACCAGCCCTCAGGGTGCATGCCTGGCGCACCAAGCTCACGCATCACGTCGCTGCCCGACATGTCTTGAATTTCATCCACTAACACGCGCTGCGATGTCAGCTGAGCGATGTACTCTTTGTAGGTTTTACCTTCAATTAAAGTAATGGTGTACTGAATAACCTTGCCTTGATCAACCTTGGACACTAAGTCAGGAATACTATCGACGTCCACCAATGTGTATTCGCCGGCCTTGATGTTAACGTTACGCATATTGAGCCACGTGTAGGCTCTAAACACATACCGATTATCGATAATACCTTGGTCTTCAAGGTGCCGTGCTAACCAGCTAATGCCCACGCCCTGCGGAATCACCAGTACCGTTTCACGGTTCTTTAATGGCTTCGACAAAGTGTCGATATAGGTAAAGTAACCCAGCGCTGTCGCCAAGATAAATGTGGCGTAAAAGCAAAGCCTAAATATTCGGAATAACTTCATTTTTTTGTATTTTTTTCAAAAGCTTAGATGACACTTCTGATGTGTTATAGAGAATTTTTCCGCATCGCTTAACCGGCCAGATCCCAATCAAAGAATTGGTTAAAAAGACCTCATCTGCGGACTCAACTTGAGATAACGATAATCGCACAGTCTGAACCTCGACTCCAATAGTTTGGGCCAGACCAAGAACATAGCCACGCATCACGCCAGCCACACCGCACAAAGATAAGTCAGGAGTTTTAAGCACACCTTGCTCAACCACAAATAAGTTAGATTGCGTGCCTTCGATCACGTTTTGATCTTGGTCGAGCAACAATGCTTCATCCCAGTCAGGGTGCCAACGCGATCTCGCCAAAACTTGCTCAAGCCGATTGCCGTGCTTGATACCAGCCAATAGTGGCTGCTGCGCGAGGCGCACATCGCTGACACCAATATTAACCCCTGTTTTTGCTCGTTGTAGGTGCTGAATCGGATAATCGTGCAAACTAACTATTCGAGTCGGCGTTGGGCTCTCGGGGTTGGCGTACCCACGTCCGCCCTGCCCCATAGTCAGCTGAATACGAATCACATTGAGCCCATTAGCCTGCTCATGGCTCGCTAACAACTGCGCGACGTCAGCCATCAATAATGTGGCTAGCTCATTGTGAAACGGAATATTAAGAGTCTGTGCGCCGAGCAGCAGACGTGCTAGGTGCTGGTCCCACAACAGTAATTTGCCCGCATTGACCGCCACGGTCTCAAAGACACTGTGCCCATACAACAAACCTCGGTCATGAACCGAGGTTTGTGAAGAATGAACACCGTTGACTAAGCAACTCAAACTTTGCTCTGGGCTCTTAGCTGGTCGCGCATCGCTCGCACTTGAGTCGGTAAATCTAGTTAAAACGCTTCATTGCCAGCGTGCCGTTAGTACCACCAAAGCCAAACGAGTTGCTCAATGCGTACTCAATTGCCATTTCTCGAGCGGTATTCGGCACATAATCCAGATCACAATCAGGGGATGGATTATGCAAATTAATAGTCGGTGGCGCGATTTGCGAATACAACGCCATGGCTGTATAGACCGCTTCAACACCACCAGCTGCACCGAGTAAATGCCCGACCATCGACTTAGTTGAACTGATCGCAATATTCTTAGCATGCTCGCCAAACGCCGTTTTAGTTGCGTTGGTCTCAGCCGCATCGCCCAATGGAGTCGACGTGCCATGTGCGTTAAGGTGTTGAACATCGGAGGCGTTGATTCCAGCGTTTCGCATAGCATTTACCATGCAACGAGCCGCACCTTCACCACCAGGGCTTGGAGACGTCATGTGATACGCATCACCGCTCATTCCAAAACCCGCCAACTCAGCATAAATCCGAGCGCCACGTGCTTTGGCATGCTCATATTCCTCAAGCACCAATACTCCGGCACCTTCGCCCATGATAAAGCCATCTCGAGCTTCGTCCCATGGGCATGAGGCTAAGGCTGGATCCACATCGCGTGATGACAATGCACGAGCATTACCAAAACCGGCAATCGCGGTTTGAGTAATCGCGGCTTCGGCACCACCGGCAATCATAACGTCGGCGTCACCGTATTCAATTAGGCGCCCGGCATCACCAATCGCATGCGTTGCGGTGGTGCATGCGGTTACCATCGACAAGTTCGGGCCCTTTAAACCCAACTGAATCGATAGATTGCCAGAAATCATATTAATAATAGCGCTCGGCACAAAGAATGGCGATACGCGTCGCACGCCACGATTAGCTAAGGTTAACGTGGCATTTTCAATTGACTCAATACCACCGATGCCAGAACCGACATGCACACCAATACGCTCAGCGTTCTCTTCGGTCACTTCCAAGCCACTGTCTTTAAAAGCATCCAAACTGGCGGCCATTCCAAACTGAATGAAGCGGTCCATTTTCTTTGCGTCCTTGGGCGGCATATACGCAGTGGGATCAAATCCATCGACTTGCCCAGCAATTTGGCACGGATACCCTTCTGGATCGAAACGATTTATGCGACCGATGCCGCTGACACCTTTGGTTATATTGCTCCAATTTTCGTCCAATGTGAGGCCGACCGGAGAAATAATCCCCATTCCAGTGATGACAACGCGTCTTTTGCTCATAGTTATAATTCTGGTGTTGTTCTGATTTACGTGATTATAAAAGATTATACGATTGGCCAAACGATAATATCGCTCAAATATAGTGCTGATCCACGCCTTACGCGGCAATATACCCACGCAAACCGCGCTTAACGCACATTCCGACTGGCAAGGTCGGCATACCGCGCCTAGCTTAAACTCAATCAAAAAAGCCGCCTCGGATAGCTCCAGGGCGGCTTTTTTAGCTAGTTGTCTTGCGATACCAAATTGGCATATTCGCTAAACCCTAGCCAAGCTAATCAAACTAACAATTAACTAGCTTTGTTAACGTAGTCGATTGCTTGCTGAACAGTAGTGATGTTTTCAGCTTCTTCATCAGGAATTTCTGTTTCAAACTCTTCTTCCAAAGCCATAACCAACTCAACAGTGTCGAGAGAGTCAGCACCTAAGTCATCGACGAATGATGCACTGTTAACAACTTGGTCTTCGTTTACGCCAAGTTGTTCAATGACGATTTTTTTTACGCGTTCTTCAATACTGCTCATGAGTGTACCTCTAATTAAGGGGGAGCTAAATTACCGTCGGTCCTAACTTGCCGGACCTCAGGTGTGATAAATACGGCGGCCCACCGAATTTGGTAAGGACCGTCAGTGGTTGATCAATGCGGCGCATTATATAAAAAAGCGACCACTTTGCAAAATAATTACCGATTGTCGTTCAAATAAACTTAAGGCATGTAACTAATAATGAATTAGACCACACCTTAGCCTTACTATGTCATGTACATGCCACCATTTACGTGGAGTGTCGAACCGGTAATATAAGCACTTTCATCCGACGCTAAGAACACCACAGTCGAGGCAATGTCTTCCGGCTCGCCCAATCGTTGAGCTGGAATCGTTGCCGTCATTTTGGCGACTTGATCTTCATTCAATGCTTTAGTCATATCGGTATTAATAAAACCAGGAGCAACAGCATTCACGGTAATGCCTCGTGAGGCAATTTCTTGCGCTAGCGACTTACTAAAACCGATCACGCCAGCTTTGGCGGCCGCATAATTAGCTTGTCCGGCATTACCCGACACGCCAACCACAGAGGTAATATTAATAATACGACCCGAGCGTGCCTTCATCATGCCTCGTAATACCCCTTTTGACAAACGGTACACGGATTTGAGGTTGGTGCTCATAATGTCGTCCCACTCCTCCTCCTTCATGCGCATCATTAGATTGTCACGCGTAATGCCAGCATTGTTTACCAACACTGTAATGGCACCATACTGGTCGCTAATGTGCTTAAGAACGGCTTCAACTGATTCGAGCTCAGTAACGTTTAATACTACTCCCTCGCCTTTGATGCCAGCCGACTTCAAAGCCTCCGAGATGGCATCCGCACCATTCTGTGATGTTGCCGTGCCGATAACGGTGGCACCTTGAGCGCCTAACTGGGCTGCAATTGATTTTCCAATGCCACGGGTTGCGCCCGTAACGAGACATACTTTATTGCTTAGGTCGAACATGACTTAGCCTCTTGGTAATAGATAAAATTATTGACGGAATGAATTAGCTAATTAACGCGCCAAAGGCATCAGGCTTCTCAATGCAAGCGGTATCAGCTTCTTTAACAATTCGCTTGACCATACCACCTAATACTCGGCCTGGACCACTCTCGATAAACAACCCTACTCCCTGTCGGTGCATGGTTTGAACTGACTCAACCCAGCGTACTGGAGAATCAAGCTGTGCCACTAAGTTTTGCTTAATTTCATCTGTCGAACTGGCGATGCTGACGTTGCAGTTATGTAACACCGGAATGCTCGGCATTACCACCGTAATATCCGCCAGGCGCTGCGCTAAGCGATCAGAAGCCGGACTCATTAAACTACTATGAGCCGGAATCGACACTGGCAACGGTAGAGCGCGCTTAGCACCGGCCTCTTTCATTGCCTGAGCTGACTTCTCAATTCCCGCAGCGGTTCCAGCGATAACCACCTGACCTGGCGCATTAAAATTGACCGCTTGAACCAGATCACCAGCGGCGGTAAGTGCTTCACAGACTGCCTTTACTTGATCATCGTCTAAGCCAATGATTGCCGCCATACCGCCTTCACCGGCTGGCACAGCATCTTGCATATAACGCCCGCGATCGCGCACTAAGGCAACGCCATCTGCGAACGAGATAGCGCCAGCGCTGACTAACGCGGTGTATTCGCCCAAGCTATGGCCAGCCATGATATGTGGCGTTGCGCCGCCTAGTGCTTGCCATACTCGCCAAGCTGCGACGCCTGCTGTCAATAATGCTGGCTGAGTATTTTCGGTTTGTGAAAGCGCATCAAGCGGACCCTCTTGCGTCATAGCCCAAAGATCAACACCCAATACATCAGATGCTTCAACAAATAGGTCTTTGACCAAAGGATGAGCCTCAGCCAGCGCACTCATCATGCCAATAGACTGTGATCCCTGACCAGGAAAAATTAAAGAAATTTTCATGCTAATTTACTTTACTTTGTTTATGCAGGTTGTTGTTTTAACTGGTAAATACTTTTCCAATTTCCGTACTGATATGACCAATCACATCGCGACTTGCTTGCTGACGTGCTTCTTGAATAGCAAATTCGAAGCCAACCACGTCAGTGCCGCCATGGCTCTTTACCACAATGCCGTTTAAGCCGATTAGCGATGCACCATTATGGCTACGAGGGTCTAAACGAGATTGCACTGATTTAAACACCGGCAGTGCCACAGCACCAGCCAGTTTTGAGTACAGCGAACTCTTAAATTCTTCTTTAAGGACGCTCAAAATCATTTTAGCCGTCCCTTCGCTCGCCTTTAACGCGACATTGCCTTCAAACCCATCACAAACTATGACGTCGACTTTGCTAAATAGAATTTCATCAGCCTCGACGTACCCGACATAGTTAAGGGAACTAGCACTCAGCAGCTGCGAGGCACGTTTAACTTTCTCACTGCCTTTAATCTCTTCGGCACCAACATTGAGCAATGCCACGCGGGGAGACTCCTTTTTATCGACATAATGCGTCAATACCGACCCCATTACGGCGAACTGCACCAACATCTCAGGAGTGGAATCGACATTGGCCCCAAGATCCAACATATGCACCGTTTTACTGGGGTCCAAGCATGGTAGCGTCGAAATAATAGCTGGTCGATCAATGCCTTTGATGGTTTTCAACACAAACCTAGCGGTCGCCATTAAGGCACCGGTATTTCCGGCACTTACTGCCGCTTGCGCCGACCCTTCTTTAACTAGGTTGATTGCAACTCGCATCGACGAATCTTTTTTACGCTTCAAGGCTAATGCCGGCGACTCATCCATCGCCACCACTTCACTGGCAGCATGAATCGACAACCGACCAGCATTCATCAATGCCGCGCCACCCTTAGCCTGCACGATCGGTTCGATCATGTCGACCAAACCCACCAATACAATTCGATGGCTTGAATTATGTGGCTTAGTTAAAAAGGCAATTGCCGCAGGCACCGTTACTTCTGGGCCGAAATCGCCGCCCATCGCATCGACTGCTACGGTTACTACTGGAGTTTTTGAAGACATCGAAATCTATTATTCCTATTATTTTCGATTAAAACGAAGAGGTCACGAAACTGAGCGTAAACACACAGTTTAACAGCAACAATATGGCGCGACACAAAAGGCTTACAAGGATTGCTTATGATAGTACGCATTGGGCGTCTTGTACCAGCAACAGATTAGGAATTTAACATAGTGATGCCGCCATTGGCCGACCAGCGCTAATGCCTTGGCATCATGATAGTCACACTGCCCCAACCTAATTAAAGGCAAACGCCTTGAAAGCGATAATTCGCAGCAAACTGCCAAACTTCATCGAACCATGAAGCAAAAAAGGCCTCAAAAAGAGGCCTTTTAATGAACTGCTACGTAAAGTTGCTAGTTAGCAGTCTTAACGTTGACTACTTTTTTACCTTTGTAGAAACCAGTTTCAGTAACATGGTGACGACGATGCAACTCTCCAGTCATTGAATCGGTAGAAAGTGTCGGCTCAGACATAGCGTCGTGTGAACGGCGCATGCCTTTACGTGAATTTGATTTTTTACTCTTTTGTACAGCCATGGTTTGCCTCGCTGATTTAATGCTTAATCGATTGATCCACCGCGCGAAGATTCGGGCAGCCAATCGGTATGTTCTCAATTCGGGCGAATCATATAGAGTGTGTCGCTGTGTGTCAAAGCAATATGGGGCTTTTTTGGGTCTTTTTTGAACACATCCGCATCTACTGGATTATCACCAAAAGGCTTAATAATTAAGTGCTTCTACGCCTCAATATCCGCTTTAGAGACTTCCGACTGCAGATAACTAAATAATGCCAAAAATGCCTGTTCCATCGCATCATAATTCGCCTCAACTTCGATGATGCCACCAGCCATATTATTGCTAAATCGAATACGTTCACTCACGCGATCAATACTCAAAGCAATACCATCCAGTGATTCGTAATGCTTAAGCCAATCGTGTTGACACATATTGGCCACCACTCCAGCCATTCGAGGCGGCATGATATCAATATTTTCGGTTAAACCGGCATAACACTGCCGTCGAAACGCATCAAACTCAACGTGAGCGAACTGCGACCAATGCTTGATTAAGAAATAGTCAAACGCGATATCAGTAATCACACCAGCATAACGCCGCCGTAACGGCGAGAATAAGGTACGCAAATGTTGCACCGCGGCAAACTGATCAGTCTTCTTGTCAACCAAACGGTGATTTTGGATACCCAGTAGCACCGCTGGCGGAAGCTCGGCAAGCAGTGCTGACGAAGGCTTAAAGTCACCCATAAGGTTACCGGTAAACGAATGCGCGGTGCGTTTCGAAAAAAACAGATGGCTCAAGTAGTTCATCGCCGTTAGTATAATCGGTTTAACACCACACGGTAGCGACTATGCAATCCTTATTTCGTACGTGCTTCATTCTGGCAACGCTAATCACTATATTAAGTGCATGTGGGGGATCGAACCCTGATGATCCAGAAACTCAAGTTAAAGCCGTGCTCGCTTCAGTCGAGGAAGCCGCCGAGAGGCGTTCACTATCCGGCGTAATGGATCATATAAGCGACGATTACTTAGATCATACTGGCCAAGACAAAAAGAGCATCGCCCGCCTCGTCCAGCTGCAAATTTTACGCAATCAGAAAATAAATGCATTCTCGCTTATCCGCTCAATTGAGATCACGGAAAACCTAGCCAGCGTAGAACTATCCGTCTCCATGTCCGCACGTGAAGATGATCTATCCAACGAATCAAATCGCCTGCGTGCAGACGGCTACCGATTCTCAATTTTATTAGCGCTTGAGGGCAATGACTGGAAGATTCGCAGCGTCAGCTGGAAACAAGGCTGGTAGCAGACAAACGCGACGTCTCACCGCCTGTCGGCCACCAACATTAACAGCCCAATGTCGCACATTAGTAAGACATCAGAACGTCATTTATTTGTACAAACCTAGGATTCGAACGCTATCTTAAAAATAATCACCACATTCGATGGCAATTGTCACACATTGACGGCGTATGCGTGTTGAACAAAAACACTATCTATTAGATACTTAAGGCCATGTTTTACAGGCCATCTGCTCCAGATTTACGTTCTGGTTCGCAATTTCCAAATGATTAGTTCAGCACACCAACACACCACTCAAAATAATCCCGAGCGACTTCCGATAACAGTCTGCGCGCTGTATAAATTCGTACGCCTTGACGACTTTGAAACCCTGAAGCCGGCGTACTTAGATAAGTTAAATCAACTAGCGGTACGCGGCACCTTATTACTGGCTGTCGAAGGCATTAATGGCACTATTGCCGGCAGCGATGATGCCATTCAAGCATTTATTGCATGGATGCAGCAAGACGCTCGCCTAGCTGAATTTGATTACAAACTTTCATATCATGAGGAGCCTCCATTTCACCGCACCAAGGTGAAGTTGAAAAAAGAAATCGTCACGATGGGTATCGACGGCATTGACCCGAACAAGGTGGTGGGAACGTACGTTGAGCCGCAACAATGGAACGCGCTAATCGATGACCCTGACGTCATCGTCATCGACACTCGCAATGAATACGAGTACGGCATCGGCACTTTCGAGAATGCGCAAAATCCCCACACCGAATCTTTTCGCGAGTTTCCAGACTATGTCGCCAATAACTTGGACCCGAAAAAGCATTCGAAGGTAGCTATGTTTTGCACCGGCGGCATCCGCTGCGAGAAAGCCTCGGCGTTCATGAAAGAGCAAGGTTTTGACGAGGTTTATCACCTTAAAGGTGGCATCCTAAAGTACTTAGAAGAAGTGCCGCCAACCACCAGCAAATGGCAAGGCGAGTGTTTTGTATTTGACGAACGTGTGGCGGTCAACCACGCGCTGGAAAAAGGCCAGTATGACCAGTGTCACGCTTGTCGATACCCAATTACAGAGGCAGACAAACAGTCTGACCACTACCTTCCCGGCGTTAGCTGCCCGCGTTGCTATAGCGCGCTAACGGAAGAACAAAAACATCGCTTCAGTGAGCGCGAGAAGCAAGTGCAACTTGCCAAGCAACGTGGTGAAGCGCATATCGGTAGTGACAGCCGAGTTGCCGCAGAACATCATCGCAAAGCCAAACAAACTGAAAAAGAACAACAACGCAGACGTTCTGCATCAATCAAATAAAATGGAGTCTTACTTGCAATTTCCAGGATCAAACCGGGTTTTTAAACAATCCAACCGACATAGCAACATTGCGATGAGCATGACCGCAGTGTTAGCACTTGTTGCCAGCAACGGCGCTAATGCAGCAGTTGACTCAATGTCTCTCGAATCATTTATTGAAGCAGATGCACCCTATTGGGAAGTATCGGTTGTGTGCGAAAATGTTGACACTCCTAAGTTAATGCGCAAACCAATAGCCGGAAATCAATGGTGCTCGGTCGAATCACCAAGCATGTGCGATGAAAATAAGTACTCAATTTCGCGTCAAATGTGTGATGATTCCTCTGCGAGCGCGGTAGCGGATGAAGCGGAGAATAGTTCTGCGGCGGCAGCACCTAAAGCCACGGAGCAAGTGTCGAGCGAACCTGCACCTGCACCGGTAGCTGCTGACACAACGGCCCCAGTCGAACAATCACCAAAAGAGAGTGTTTCGACTGAACCGCCAACGCGTGCCGAATTAATGCGCGAACAATTGCAAATTGAAGAGCAACGCATACTCATCGAACAAAAGCGTTTGGAACTCCAAGGGCTCGAGCTAGAGTTAAAGAAACAAAACATGGGCACTTAGCCAGAAACCAACGCAATCCACTCGCATGAATACGCTTAAAAGTTGCTTCAGTAAAAACAAGCGTTGTGTGTAATATTTTTCAAGTCTAGGGGTAGACAATGATTCAAATGAACATAAAACAATCCAAGCAAGCGTCGGGTCGACCGACTATCACCAAACAATCTGCTGCACTCTCATTGATGATTTTAGCGGCACTCGGCCTATCGCCGGTGAGCCATGCCAAAGTCAAAAGTCAGACAGCTGACGAATTTGCACAATACGGACCAGAAGATGCTTACTGGGTATTCACCGTGACCTGCGCTGACGACAGCGAGCGAAAAGTGCAGCGCAAAACCGATGGCGAACAGTGGTGCGCCAAAGATGTCGACGGATTCTGCGACACAGACCGCGTTATCGCCGCCGAGAAGTCGTGTAGCGAAGAGTATTTAGCGGCTGCAGGCCAAGCAAGCACTAAAGCCAAGCCCGCAGCACCAAAACCATCCGCCGACCAACAACGTGCTGCGGCTGAAAAAGAGCGTGAAGCCAAACGTCGCCAACAGCAAGAGCGTGAACGGGCAGCACAAGCTGCAAAAGAAAAAGCCGATGCTGAAGCCAAACGCGAACAAGAAGCAAAGGATCAGATTTCAATTCAAGAAGAACTATTGAAGATCGAACAAGAGAAACTGAACCTCCGACGCCAAGAGCTAGAATTACAGCAACGCGCTGTTGAAATTGAAGAATTACTGGAAAAGTCTGAGGAATAAACCACCTCAAAACGCCAGCCATAGCGATTCAAATTAAAGTCTTAGTAATATATATACTGAACTCTAAAATTGAATCGCTTAGCGCCAATGAGCCGCTCGCTCTTGGCGCTTTTTTTGTATATTTTTTTGCATAAAATAGTCATCGCCTAAAAGCTCAAATCAATACTTAAGCCCACTCCCTTAGGCTTACTGACTTACCACGAACACAGAGCCACCATCCCCGCTTTTAGCGATACTTTTACCTGCTCGCTTGAACCTTGTGCCTAATTAATAGCGAATTTTAGGTTGATGTCCGATAGTGATTCAAGCGCGCAATTAACCGTTGTTTGGACTCTGGCCACTCAGTATCCAACATGGAGAAGCAGTGTGTATGCCGAATCGAGCCATCGGGCATAATTTTGTTGTTGCGAAGAACTCCTTCGAATTTTGCACCGAGCCGCTGTATTGCTGCTTGTGAGCGCTTATTGTCATGATGCGTATGCCATTGCACACTGATACATTTCAGTCGTTCGAAGGCATGCTCCAACAATAATAGTTTACATTCGGTATTCACCGCTGTGCGTTGCGCTGACTGGGCATACCAGGTGTAACCAATCGACAGATTACGATCGTGCGGGCTTATGAAATAGTAGCGAGTTGAGCCAACTATTTTTCCATCGCTTAGTCGCCGCACCGCGAATGGTAGCTCTGCGCCCTGCTCGCGCAGCGCTATAGCAGCCGAAACCATGTTGGCCATACCAGCGGCATCAGGCACCGCCGTATAGGGCAGTTTCCACAACTCACCGTCTGTCGCTGCCAGAATTAGGGCATCAACGTGAGCTGCAGCTAGCGGCTCCAGCGCCACATGCTGGCCGGTCAAAGATAATGAGTGTGACAAACCGTTAGGCAACGGAGTTGACGACTCATCATTCACGACGGTTGAGGACTCTTCATTCACCACGGTTGAGGACTCACCGTTCACTACAGTTAAGGACTCTTCAACCATCGGTCATATCGGCATACGGGTTGGCAAATTCGAGCGGAATAGCATTAGCGAAACGTTCAATAGATAACGCTGCCTCGGTCACACTAATTTCATGCTCTTCAATAATGCCAGAGCCGAAATTATAGATGATCTGCAAATCACCTTGCAGCGCCTTGTCGTCATATTCCTTTGCCACCGCCCTAACCGCCTCGCGCTTGTCACAATATGCTTGGAATTTTTGATCACCATAACGGTGTGTCAACATCGACTCTACGACTGACGGAGACAGCACAATCGCTGTTGCATTATTGCCGCCAAAACCCTTCGAATTGAGAAAAGCGACGTCCATCTTTGCTGCCTTGTCTGTTAATACGATGTCTAAACGATCGTCAAAAACGTCATCGGCCACTTTCTCGGTAGTTTTGATACCAGGAATAATACCATCAGCAAACACACCGAGAGTATTGGCCAGCTGGTCGCCACTCGCAGGTCCCAATGGGTGCCCAACAAACGCTTTAACCGCCGTGACCGGCCACTTCTCAATATCGAACCCCTTTGCTACTTTATCGAAGATCATCGATTCAGTGATACGATTTTGTGGCGTACTTGAACCATGAGCCTGAATAAACGAGCGCTCTTTCACAGCCTCTTTACCGACAATGGCTTGAGCTGCTGCAACCGCCTTCGACACCGTGATGTAGTTACCGGCGCCGGGCGAAGAAATGGACTTCTTAAAGCCGTCTGCATTGACAAATACATTTGGTACAGCGCCGTAGATATCCGCTCCGAGCTCTAATGCGAGCTCGTCGTCCATCAAAACAAAGTACTGAGTAGACTCGCCCATGGTAAAGCCAGCATTTTCGCCAAACGGTCGTGATGCACGTCGGTGATCCGCTGTCTCAGTACCATCAAGCTTAGCCAAACGATCGTCGGTGCCTAAGGCGCTCATTGCGGCGAAACCTTCCATCACTTCTGGAGTCACTGGCGCTTCGCTTGAACCGCAGATCACTAATCTATGACGTCCAGCGACAATATCATCAACCCCAAGACGCAGATTATACAAAAAGGTGGCACATGCTCCGGTGGCCGCGCCGGTGGTACCAACACTGCCGCACATATAAGCATTCACGAAATCAGCTGGCATCGAATTAAGCCCGAGAGCCATTTGCTTCGATGTAGCTCGGCCGCCGTGTGATCGCGCTTGCATATAGCCACCAATGCCGTAGTCATCAGTCTGCCCTAGCCCACTCGCCGCAAATACCGCCACTTGATCAGGCGAGATATGCTGCATAATCGTGTCCCACGGAATACCCACGGAATTCATCGCATCTGACGCGCCAAGCACCGTTAATTGCAAGCCGCGCGGATGAAAACGAGACTCATACTGATCCGCGGGTAAAAATCCAGTCGGCAAGATACCAGCAGACTGCACATCCATTGGGCGAACCGTGTTCATTCTCACCGAAATAGAACCGTCGATGGTGACCTTAACCGTACGCTCATCTAATGCTTCAACTTGCCAATTTGCTGGCAGCGGTTGCGGTAAATCCCGACGGCGCACCACGAATTGTGATGTTTCGTCACTATTGAGGTCGAACTCAGTCGATGCCAACACTTTGTCTGGATCGAACATGCTGGCATGGATCCTGCGAATCAGGGTATTGCTTTCAATCGTAGATTGATAAGTGTCAGCCACCTGGACAGGTGTCATAACCTCTCCGTCGTCGCTGATATATTGACCATCTTCGAACCTAACCAAGCGCATTAGACAGGCCAAACTTAATAACGTGCTGACGCGTTTTTCGTCTGACAAACTATGCAGAATGGTGCGGCGGTATGCGTGATGAAACGAACTACGGCCGGCGGCATTGTAACCACCAAAGCCAACAATAACGGGGAGACGGGTCATGGGGACTCCTATTTCGAGTGTAGGACTAAATATTGTCGTTGAGCCCCAATTGTTTGGGCTAAAACGGAATTATATGTCCATTTCATTTGGTTTAATATGGCGATTAAGCCATATTATAGGGCGTTTAAGCCAACAATAGCCAACAATAGCCAATTAAGGTCATATTAAGCCATGAAAGTCGCATTTCTAATTACGCCACATATGTTGGCGACCAGCCTAACCAACGCTTATGAGCTATTCTTTGCCGCCAATCAAACCGCGCTAACTCGTACTGGCAGTCAAAACACCAAAGTTAAATTAGTTAAAGTGGCGGCTGACAATGCGCGCATTGAATTACCTTCAGGCCTAAGCTTACAACCAGACGTTAGGCTCGATCAGACCGCATTTGATATGGTTTACATTCCAGCATTATGGCGCAATCCACGCCCTATTGTTCGTAATAACCCGGCCATAGTCGAATGGGTCCGCTGGCAGTATGAACATGGAGCTATTCTCAATGCGACCGGCACTGGCGTATGCTTTATTGCTGAGACCGGTTTACTAAACGACAAACCAGCGACCACTCATTGGCACCATTTAGAGCAATTCGCTACCGACTACCCGTTGGTTGAACTCAAGCGTCAACATTTCATCACCTCAGCCGGACGTATTTTTTGCGCTGCCAGCATCAACGCACAAACCGACTTAACGCTACATCACGTGCATCGCTACTACAGCAAAGAAATCTCTGATCACCTTTCTCAGCATTTCTCCCACGAAGTTCGTCAGCCCTTCGACCGCCTTAACTTTACCCAAAAGGAGAATTCAAACCACCCTGATGAAGTGGTACTGCAGGCACAACTATGGATGCAGAACCATATTAATAAGGCGGCTATTTCGATCCATCGAGTGGCTGAGTTGTTCGGTATGAGTCAACGAAACTTCACGCGCCGATTTCGCATTGCCACGAATATGACTCCGCTCCAATATTTGCAACGGCAACGCTTCAATGTGGCGCGCGAACTATTGCAAAGCAGCAATCTCAGCATCGCCGAAATCGCCTATCGCGTGGGCTACCTCGACGTAAGCTACTTCACCAAATTATTTAAACAATTCTCGTCAATAACGCCGAAGGAATACCGTAAAACGGTACGCGCAAAACTATTTAGTAGCCACGATTAGCAAACAGCGCCAACTCAGTCCGCCGGCTGAATTAGATCCCACTGGTTACCAACAAAATCCTCAAACACTGCCACTGTGCCATATTCGGTGGTTTTGGGTTCACGCACAAATTCTATCCCGCGTGATTGGTAGAGTTGATAATCGCGCCAAAAGTCATCGGTATACAAAAATAAAAAGACCCTGCCGCCAGTTTGGTTTCCAATCGCTTCTAATTGCGCCGACTTGGTAGCACGCGCCAATAGCAAAGCTGACCCGTCGCAACCCGTCGGCTTCACTACAACCCAGCGCTTATTTTCGCTTTCAATTTGGGTATCCTCGACTAGCTCAAAACCGAGTTTATCCACGAAAAAATCAATCGCTGGATCATAATCCGGAACGACGAAACTTACTAAGCCTATGTGTTGCTTCATACTAATTGGAGTCCATCTATTGCTTGGTTATTGGTATAGGGAGTAACTGTTATAAGCAGCGCCTTTCAACATACTAGGTGCCGAACTCAATCACCGGCATAAGCCAATTCCGCGCTCACAACGACAAAGCGCCACGGGGTTAACCGTGACGCTTTCCGTTACATTAAAACTGTATTACTTGAGCAATACTGAATTAGCGATTTTTCAGCGCAGCAATCCGCTCTTCTAGTGGAGGATGCGTCGAGAACAAGCTTTTGACACTGCTGTTGATGCCAAACGCCGCTAATTGATCAGGAAGGTGACCAGCTTGTCCTTGCTTGAGCTTTTCCAGCGCTGCAATCATCTTGTGCGCGCCAGCGTACTCTGCGCCACCAGCATCGGCTCGGTACTCTCGTCGACGACTGAAGAATGCAACAACAATACTCGCAAGAAAACCAAACACGACTTGGCCAGCCATAAATCCAACAAAGTAGCCAATGCCACGTCCATCACGATCAATCGCTAATGCCAACGCGCGCGCCAATAGCAGTACAAAGGTATTGACCACACCTTGTATTAAGGCCAGCGTCACCATGTCGCCGTTCGCCACATGAGCGATCTCATGACCCATAACAGCTTCCGCTTCATCGCGTGTCATGTTGTGCAGCAAACCGGTACTGACGGCAACCAAAGCATTATTTTTATTGGCCCCAGTAGCAAACGCGTTCATGTCCGGCGTTTCGAAAATTCCGACTTCAGGCATGCCGATGCCAGCCTGCTCGGCTTGGCGTGCAACGGTGGTTAACAACCATTGCTCAGTTTCATTCCTAGGCGATTCGATGACATACACACCAGCCGCTCGCTTAGCCATTGATTTAGACATCAATAACGACACGATTGAGCCGCCGAAGCCAGCTACCAACGCAATAATAAGAAACCGGCCATCGCTGGTCTGATATTCTGCGGGCAAGAATTGAATGATAATACCGGCCACAATCATGATGGCGGCATTGGTCGCGATAAAATAAAAAATACGTCTCACAATTTCGTTCCTATGGGCTAAACATTGCCTATAATATGAGTACTGAAGACCCGTGTTTCAAGTTAAAAGTGTGACATTTGTGTCATGCTTTAAAGATAAGTGGGAACAAACAGGAAGAAGGCGTGCTTAAATCAATAAAGAAGCTGATTAAAAAGTCAGACAAAAAACCCGAAGGTGGGGAACTGGAGCTGAAACTGGCTGCAGCAACACTGATGTTTGAAGTCATTCGTTCGGATGGCCGTGTCGATAAAGTCGAATTAATCTACATGGGAGAAATTCTACGCCGCGAGTTCAAACTAAATGAAGAGGAACTTGAGGAACTTTTCAAACAAGCCAAAGATACCGCTCACGAAGCCACCAGTCTTCAAGGCTTCACTCGCGAAATTTGCGATCAATGGGGCAGCACTAAGCGCATGAAATTGCTCGAATATTTATGGATGTTGGCGCTGGCTGATGACCAAATAGACCCGCATGAACGACACCTAGTTAGGAAAGTCGCTGGATTGCTTTACCTTAACGAGAAGCAGATTGTGCAAAGTCGCGAACGCGCCAAACAACAATTAGGTATGCAATAAACCTTAACGCTAGCCGCTAGTCTAATTGTGGTATGTCACTCAACAATCTGGCGAGATACACTAACTAATGCTCTAATTAGCGCCAATCTTAATGACACTCAACCCCGCCCTGCGAGCCGGCCATGACATTCTCTGATCATTCGAAACCTACAGATACTGTTAAAAACCTAGACATTCAAACCGCTGCGGCGGCACTAATGATAAAGGTAATGGAAGCCGATGGTGTGGTCGACAAGCTCGAGCTGGCGAATGTTATCGAGATACTACGCAACCAGTTTTTGATGACCAGCGACGAGATCATACCGTTGCTGGACCGTGCTAGTGCCGCCAGCAACCAGGAAAAATCACTCGAAACCCTAGCTGGAAAACTGTGTCGAGACTGGGGTCCCAAAGAACGCAGCCAATTGTTGGACGACTTCTGGCTGATCGCCATATCAGATAATGATATCGACTTTGGTGAGCGCGCGGTGATCGACAGTATCGCGCGAGGCCTCGGACTTGGAGCCAACGATATTCAAGCTGCACGCACCAAGGCTGAGCAAAAACTAGAATTAAATACCCCCTAGCCCTACAATACGGGTCGATTCCGTTGACTTTCGAGACAAGGCACCTATGACTCATTCATATAATTTCAAGGCACAAGCGGTTGTTACGTTACGAGCATGTTTAACCTTAGCCGCGGTTTATTTCCTGACGGCTTGCACCGCTTCAGACTCAAACCCTGAAGCCGCCACAACCCAAACCAAACAAGAGAAAATCACTCTGAGTTTGGCTCACGGATGGCCCAAAGGCTTTCCGGTTTTTGGCGAGTCGGTGGAACGTTACAAGGAGCTAGTAGAAGAACTCTCCGATGGACGCATAATCATCAACGTTGATAGTGCCAATCGACATAAATCTGCCTTCGGTATCTTTGATTTTGTTAAAAGTGGTCAATACGACATTGGCCAGTCAGCATCGTACTACTATGGCGGAAAGGATCCCGATGCATTGTTCTTCTCCTCCATGCCATTCGACATGACCGAGCAAGAACAAACAGCATGGTTTTATGAAGGCGGCGGACTCGAACTTGCCAATGAGGTGTACGCCAAACACAATATTGAAGTCATGCTGGGAGGCAATACCGGCATGCAGATGGGCGGCTGGTTTCGCAAAGAAATAAACAGCGTCGATGACCTGAAAGGACTGAAGATGCGCATCCCAGGGTTCGGCGGTAAAGTCATCGCTGGCGTTGGCGCTGTGCCGACTAACATTCCGGCTGGCGAACTTTATCAAGCACTCGAACGTGGCACTATCGATGCTCTTGAATGGGTCGGACCGGGGCTAGATTTACGCATGGGATTTCACAAGGTTGCGCCATACTATTACACCGGCTGGCATGAACCGGGTACCGAATTATTGTATTTTTTCAATCGCGACAGCATGAACAAACTGCCTAACTGGGCACAGTCAATCTTGCGCAATGCCGCTAAGCTAACGGCGTACAATATGACCACATCGAGCTTTGCCGCAAACGCCGATAACTGGGCAACTATTTCAAGTCAATTTCCTGATGTAAAGGTAAAACAGTTCCCTCCTGAAGTGGTTCAAGCCTTAAAAGCCTCAAACCAAGCGTTGTTAGATGCTGAAGTCCAACGTAGTCCAGTGGCTGAAAAAATATTGGCATCGCGTGCCGCATACCTTAAGAAAGCTCGCGCTTGGACCGAAGTTGGAGAGCAAGCCTACCTCGAATCCATGGCCAACTAATCTAATTAGGGCGAACCCTCGATTATGCTTCGAACGATTATCGACACCATCAATCGCCTGATGCGCGGGCTAGGTGCGATTGCGGCCAGCTTGCTGATTGCGCTGGTGTTTATGCTCGCGTTCAATGTGATTATGCGCTATGCCTTCGATGCCTCATCAATCGGACTCGAGGAATTATCTTGGCATTTTTACGCTGCGGTGTTTTTGCTCGGCATTCCCTACGCGCTGCAATCCGAATCACACGTCCGCGTCGACCTTGTTTTTGATCGACTATCGCCTCGAAAACAGGCGATTATCGATTTAGTTGGAACCTTGATTTTTCTGATACCTACTTGCTTAATTATCATTTGGGCTGGATGGAACTTTACCGCCGCCGCTTATCAGCTTGGTGGCAACCCAGATAACCTGAGCGATTTCTTCACACAGTTGGTAAGCACTGGAATCGGCGAAAAGTCGCAAGACCCAGGTGGATTACTGAATCGCTGGATTATTAAAGGCGTTATCCCATTGGCATTCGCAGGATTATTGCTAGCCGCTATCGCGTTCTTATTAGAACGGGTTGAACGATTACGCCACACCACCAAGCCAGACCGAGGTGCCCAATGATTGGCGTATCGATCTTTGTGGTGGCATTGTTGGTACTGCTATTTGGCTACCCGGTGGCATTTACCTTTGCCGGTATCGGCATTGCTTTTGTCGTTCTGTTCGCCGACCCGAATCAGTTGGCGCAGATACCGTACCGAATCTATTCCAATATGGGCGATAACGGTGAGGGACTAGTATTAATGGCCGTCCCGTTGTTTATCTTCATGGGTATTATTTTGCAACGCACCAAGTTGGCGGAGCAATTACTCGAGTCCATGGGGCAATTATTCGGCTCGGTTCGTGGTGGATTGGCTATCTCAACGGTATTGGTCGGCGCACTATTGGCGGCTTCTACCGGCGTCGTTGGTGCCAGCGTTGTTGCAATGGGGCTTATCTCGCTACCGGTGATGCTACGTCATGGTTATCAAACCGAAATCGCTTCCGGCACAATTTTGGCCTCCGGCACATTAGGCCAGATTATCCCACCGTCGATCGTGCTGATCATACTTGCCGACGTATTGAGCGTACCGGTCGGTGACTTATTTAGAGCCGCCTTAGCACCAGGGCTAGTGCTCATCGGCTGTTATATCGGCTATGTGCTTATCTATAGTTGGCTCAACCCGCAAGCGGCACCAGCAATTAGAGAACAAGGTTCTAGCCAACCTCGCGGCAAGATAATCATCTCGGCGCTGATTGCGGTGATTCCGCCGTTGGCACTTATCTTAATCGTACTGGGGTCGATCTTTAACGCCGTCGCAACGCCAACTGAATCATCCGCATTGGGATGTGTTGGGGCTATTATGCTGGCAATTCTATACCGCAAATTTTCGTTTAGAATGTTATGGGAAAGTGCCCACGAAACGGTCAAAATCACCGCGATGGTTTTCGCTGTTTTACTCGGTGCATCGATTTTTTCGATGGGATTCTCCTACACCGGCGGCGAGCATCAAGTTGAGCAACTATTGTTGGCGATTCCTGGCGAGAAATGGGGCTTTCTGATTGCCATCATGTTACTAATTACGCTACTCGGCTTCTTTCTCGACTACATTGAGATTTCTTACATCGTATTGCCACTGGTGTATGCAGTGGTGGTCGAGTTAGGCATAAACCAAGTTTGGTTTGCGATCTTAGTGGCAATGAATTTACAGACTTCGTTTCTGACGCCGCCATTTGGCTTCGCATTGTTCTACCTAAAAGGTGTCGCTCCACCAGAAGTTAAAACGACTCAGATTTATCGTGGCGCGGTGCCATTTATTATTATTCAGTTGATCGTCCTAATCACCATGCTAGTGTTCCCAGAATGGTATGGCATGAGCTCTGAGCAACCGAGTTTATGGTGAGATGCCAGCCCCCGCAGCGCGCCACCTAGAGACCATTCCCTTCACGGCAGATGACGGCGTAAGCAATGCGCTATGCCTCGTCAAGGCTCATCCAACTGCCAAGCACACCGTGTTGATGATGCCTGCAATGGGGGTTCCTGCGCACAAATACGAACCCTTAATGCAGGCATTAGCGCAATTGGGCGTAACCGCTGGAGTCTTTGATTTAAGAGGTCACGGTGCTAGCTCTATTCGCCCTTCTCGCAAGGTGGATTTTTCCTATAGCGAGCTAGTTGAACACGACCTGCCTGCGGCAATTAACACCATACGCCACCACACCAACAACCGCCCAATCACCTTATTGGGACACAGCTTAGGCGGCCAAGTGTCTATGCTTTCGTTAGCCAATTCAAACATAGATATCAATGGCATAGCTCTGGTTGCCTCATGTTCAGTCTACTATCGCGGATGGCCTTGGCCGGAGAGTTGGTCAATCTTGTTGTTTAGCCAAGTTTGCAATCTGACCGCCCAACTATGCGGTTATTTCCCAGGTCACCGCTTTCGATTTGGCGGCAATGAAGCGCGTGGTGTCATGCGTGATTGGGCCCACAATGCACGCACTGGAACGTATCGCTTAGCCCACAGCAAGGTCGATTACGAAGCGCGCTTAAAGCAGATTAATATCCCAGTTCTCGCCATTAACTTTACCGATGATAAGTTAGCCCCAGCTAGTGCCACACAAAAACTACTGGAAAAATTGGATCAAAAATCGCCTCAGCATTGCGTAATACTAGATGGTTCGATGCTAGGTACTAAGCGTGCCGACCACTTCGCATTTCTCCGTCATCCAAACAAGGTTGCTGAAACGGTTGTGAATTGGCTCAATCCTCACGGATAATCTGATCGGTAAATGCTAGAATCAGCCCTGTTTTTTTAACCAGTCACAGGTTCCGTTGTGCAATCCCCACGTAATCCCCAACTCCCCGATAAAGCCGGTGATGTACTGCACTGGCGCAAATTGCATGGCTCTGCCGCCAGCTTAGCCGTTGCCTCGCTAGCACAACAAGCTGGCCCGCTGGTGTATGTGTGCTCTCAAGCTCAGCATATGACAGCTGTTGCATCAGAGCTGCGTTTCTTCTTAGGGGCTGACACGCCGGTTTACTCATTTCCAGACTGGGAGTGCTTGCCGTACGATCGCGTATCACCACATCCGGATATTATTTCTCAGCGACTTTTGGCTCTGCATCGGTTACCAAGCCTAAAACAAGGTGTGCTGGTAATTCCCATCACAGCATTGATGCAGCGTCTGGCACCAAAGAGCTATATCGACGCACACACCTTTCAACTGGCCGAGGGCGATGATCTAGACACCGAAGCGTTCCGACAACGGTTAGTTGAGGCCGGTTATTACAGTGTCGATCAAGTCATGGCGCCTGGTGAATTTGCAATTCGCGGCGGTATCGTTGATGTCTATCCATCGGGCGAAAAATCACCGTTTAGACTCGACCTATTCGACACCACGATTGAGTCAATCAGGTTGTTCGATACTGAGTCACAACGGTCAACCGATGCGCTCAGCAAAATTGAACTGCTGCCAGCACGAGAGTTTCCGCTTGATGAGCACAGCGTCGCGCACTTCAGGCAAGCCTTTCGTGCCACGGTGGATGGCGATCCTAAACAATCAATGATTTATCGTGAAGTGAGCAAAGGTTTAGCGCCGACTGGTGCTGAATTTTACCTGCCTCTGTTTTTTGAACACACCAACACACTGTTTGATTTTCTCCCCACCAACACTGGCTTTGTACTTGAAGAAGGCGCAATGGAGAATGCTGAGTCGTTAACTCAAGAGATTACCGACCGTTACAACAATGCCAAACTAAATTCAGAGTGGCCTCCCCTCGCCCCTGAATTATTGTTTTTGACGCCAGAAAATATTTTTGCCGGACTTAAGTCATACCCTCGTGCACAGCTGCTCAACCTTAACCTCAAAGCCGCCAAGCATATTGTCGATTTCGACACCTTGCCGCCGAAAAGCTTCACTATTAATCCGCGCGGCGAAGACCCATATGCCGATTTCATTCACTATATCCGCGACCAACAGCACCGCACTTTATTGGTCGCTGAATCAGCTGGCCGACGCGAAAGTTTAATCGGACTACTGAAAGAACACGACCTACGCTGTCGCACGGTTAAGAGCTGGCAAGAGTTTATCGATGCTGATGACGACATCAGTCTGACCGTGTCACCAATCGACCGCGGCTTGCGCCTCGCCGATGGTAACGTAGAAATAATCACCGAATCCCAATTGTATGGCGAACGCACGTTTCAACGACGCAAGCGCTCTGACAAAAACCGCGACCCGGATGCCATCATTAAGTCCTTAGCGGAATTAAACATCGGCGACCCGGTGGTACACGAAGATCATGGTGTCGGTCGTTATCGTGGTCTCGAGACCCTAACTCTAGATGGTGACGACAATGAATTCGCCACCATCGAGTATCAAGGTGGCGATAAAATCTACATTCCGGTGTTATCACTGGACTTAGTATCACGCTACGTTGGTGGTGGCCCAGAGACTGCACCATTGCACAAAATGGGCAGCGACACATGGGTCAAACTACGCACTAAAGCAAAAGAGAAAGCCTATGATGTGGCTGCCGAATTACTGGAAATTCAGGCGCTACGGTTGGCACGCGTTGGCCACGCATTCCCAGCTATTGATCACAGCTACGATGCATTCTCCGCCGGCTTTGGATTTGAAGAGACGCCTGACCAAGAACAAGTAATAAGTGATGTCATTAGTGACATGACCACCGCCAAGCCCATGGACCGCTTGGTCTGTGGTGATGTGGGCTTCGGCAAAACCGAGATTGCACTGCGCGCAGCCTATATGGCAATCGCTGGTAGCAAGCAAGTTGTGATCTTAGTGCCCACCACACTACTCGCGCAGCAACACTACAATAATTTTGCTGATCGATTTGCTGATTGGCCAGTTAACGTAGAACTGTTCTCGCGCTTTCGTTCAGCCAAAGAAACCGCTGCAGGTCTAAAGGGCATCAAAGACGGCACCGTAGACATTGCAGTAGGTACTCATAAACTTATTCAAAAAGGCATTGAGTTCAAAGACTTAGGACTAATGATAATCGACGAGGAGCACCGCTTCGGTGTGCGTCAAAAAGAACAACTAAAAAAATTGCGTAGCCAGGTCGATATCTTAACGCTAACGGCTACACCGATCCCCAGAACACTCAACTTCGCCCTCAGTGGACTACGCGACATCTCGGTGATCGCAACCCCGCCACGAGCTCGACTTTCGGTGAAAACTTTTGTGCGAGAATGGGATGACGCGTTACTAAAAGAAGCGTTGATCCGCGAAATTCGACGTGGTGGCCAAGTCTACTTCTTACATAATGAAGTACAAACTATCGAGAAGATGCAAGCTCGCATATTAGATTTGGTGCCCGAAGCTCAGATTAAAATCGGCCACGGTCAGATGCCTGAACGCGAACTGGAAAGCGTTATGCGAGACTTCTACCATCAGCGATTCAATGTATTGCTGTGTACCACTATTGTCGAAAGCGGAATCGACGTGCCCACCGCAAACACTATTATCATCAATCGGGCCGACCGCTTTGGCTTAGCCCAATTGCACCAACTGCGTGGGCGTGTCGGGCGATCACATCATCAAGCCTATGCCTACATGATTTCACCGCCGCTCAATACCATGACCGACGATGCCCGCAAACGCCTCACAGCGATTGAGTCACTCGATACACTCGGCGCCGGTTTTGCACTAGCATCGCAAGACTTAGAGATTCGCGGTGCTGGCGAACTGCTAGGTGAATCACAAAGCGGTATGATCGACCAAATTGGCTACAGCATGTATAGCGCGTTCTTAGAGCAAGCCATCGCCAGCATCCAGCGTAAACGCAAGCTCAAAAACGGCGAGTCGGTTGAACACTATTCAGTACAAGAGAAAGTAGAGATTAACCTGCACATCCCTGCGCGCTTTCCTGATGCCTATTTGCCGGATGTTCACATGCGCTTAACGATGTATAAACGTATTGCCAGTGCCGCAACCCAAGAGCAACTCGAAGAGCTGCAAGTCGAAACCATTGACCGCTTTGGCCTGCTGCCAGATTCGGCTAAGAATTTGTTTGCCATTGCCGAATTAAAACTAGCGGCGGCTGCACACGACGTGAAGTCAGTGGAAGTCGGTCCCAGCGGCGGCGTTATAAGCTTCTTACCGGAGCCTCAGATAAATTTCGATAGTTTGATGCGCGCGATTGCCAGCAAACCATTGGAATACCGCTTTAGCGGCGCAGACACGATTCAAGTGACGCGCCAAATGCCAGACTCTGATCAACGTATCAAAATGGTCGAAGACATATTTGACATCGTGCGCAATGGCTAACGCAATGAGCAAGTCAGAACAGGTACAAATTGACGATCTAGAAGTCACATTAATACGCTCAGCCCGGCGCAAACGCTTGAGTTTGGAAGTTGGTGTTAAGGGCGTTCAAGCGCGCGCGCCAAGCCGAATGCGCTTAGGCGCAATCGTGGCATTTGTACAATCAAAACGTGCGTGGATCGATCAGCATCTCGCCAACGTACCCGATATTCCGAGCAACCCTGAGTTTAGCGACGGCGTGTCTATTCATTACCGAGGCACGCCGACTTTGGTCATCTTGAAGCCTGGCAGCAAAGCTCCGGTGAAATCGACCTCTAACGGTATTGAAGTTCCAGTAAGCGAGTCGCATCTTCCACTCGAAGTATCGGCAAAAACCAAGCTGATAAAGTGGTTGAAACAACAGACTAGGGCCGAACTTGAGGTTCAAGTCGCTAGATTTGCCGAACGCATGCGCATTCCTCGATCACCACACCAATCGATTCGTGTACGCGATTATAAACGCCGCTGGGGCAGCTGTGATGCGCACGGGTCGCTGTCGTTTAACTGGCGGCTAATTCTTGCACCACCGGAAGTGCTGAACTACGTAGTGGTGCACGAGCTAGCGCATTGCCTAGAGTTTAATCACTCCAGACGTTTTTGGGCTATTGTCGAGCAAGAAGTCCCCAATCGAAAAGAATATCAGCAATGGCTAAACCAATACGGCATCACGCTATATCAGCTTTAGAGTTTCGATGCTGCTGAATAATTGCGAGCGCCTGATCGTCTTGCCAGCATTCCCACTTCCAGTTTTTAATATAACCACAATGCCCACCTCGATCTGTGACAACCACCGTGAGATTGGGGCTGTCAGATAATTGCTTAATGCCTTCAACCGGGATAATCATGTCGTCCTTGGCAAAAAACAAATAACAAGGTGCAATGGTGTCGGCTAATCGGTCACCTGAAATCGCGTAGGCGTCAAAATAAGCTTCTAAATCAGTGTATGAGGTGTACTCAGGAATTAATTGCTGATTCATTTCTTCCAGCGTTTTCATCGAGTCCAAACGACTGGCATAGTCATAATGTGGCCAATGCTGTAATTTTTTGCGCAATGAACGTTTCCATTTGCGCACAAAATATTTACCGTAAACAATGTTACTCAGCTGATTCAAAACAATATTGCTCTGACTAGCATGAATCACTGGGCAAAAGGCAATAACGCTCTCCAGCGTAATCTCTCGCTCTTGAGCTAAGGCCGCAACTCGCAGGCTAAAGTTGCCGCCCAATGAGAATCCGACCAAATGATAGTCTGCATATGACTCACGCGACTGCAAATCTTCGATCGCGTACATCACTTCTTCAATCAAAGTCGAATTGAATATCTCCTCATTTAAATGATGTGTATCGCCGTGGTCACGCAAATTAAGGCGAAACACATCAATACCTTGGTTCAGCAACTCCAAGGCCATCGACTGAATATAAGTGGAATCATGGCTCCCTTCCCATCCGTGAATCAGAATCGCTAATGAAGAAGAGCGCTTAGTTGATGCGCGGTTGAGATAACCGGCTAACCGAATCCCTTCACCGCCACTTAAAAGCATTTGCTTGCTTGACGTCGAATAAGGCAGAAAACGTCGAGCAATTATCGACTTACGCACGCCTACACTCGACAAAATCGTTTGAGAGTGCGCGTTACGCAGCCCAAATGAGGGCTTAAAACTGTCGCTCGATAGGCTCGTTTTAAGCTTTGATGAGGTAATGTTGATTTGATTCATTTGAGATTTACACTGTTACACTAACGGCTCTGCACCAAGACACGTTAAACTTACACAAAAGGCATCGAAGTGCGCAATATCAAAATAATCATGAACGTCATTCAACACAATTATAAAACCATTCGACTCGGCATATTCACCACCGTTTCACTACTATTCTTGAGCTTTACAACCGTTGCCTCGGCAAAGGACTATATGGTCGAGGTGCTTATATTTAAACACAGCAACCCTTCGACCGCCTCTGAGAGCCATGACTACACTCCGCCGCAACCAATGCGTTCAGCTTCCACTACTTGGAAACTAGACCCGTCAATGCTGGTGGATGATGCCGAAAAGCTCGAAAAATCCTCCAATTACCATGTGATGCATCATTTATCATGGGGGCAAGAATCACTGTCCTATCGTGAATCGGCAACGTTTACCGTGTTTGAAACTGACACACAAGGTTACATCAAGGTATATGCAGATGACCTGTTGTTTATCAATGTCGATCTTGACGTTACTGGGTTCAGAATGCAGGAAAAACGACGCTTAAAACTCAACGAAAAACACTTTTTTGACCACCCAAAATTTGGGCTCTTAGTTCAAGTTTCTCGCTTAGAGGCCGAACCAGAAGCGGAATCAGTAATCCCCAGCGAAGTAGAGAGTAAAACAGCTCAGCCGACAACCAATGCCAGCGGTGAATTGAATAGCTCTCGCTAGCTAAGCAGTCTTCTTGGTGGCTTGCTCTGTGCCGTCTTGATATTCAGGCACAAGCGTCTGAATACAGGCCGACAGGCCACCATCATAGTCGTCGATCCGCTCTTGTATTTGCTCAAACACCTGTTTGACAATTGCCCGATCAACATGGCGTGTGGCCGCTAAGTGAATCTTTTCGTAGTCCGTGACCGTGAGATTTTCGTCGTCATGGAATAATTCCTCATGCAACTTCTCACCTGCTCGTAAACCGGTATAGACAATTTTAATATCCACATTGGGTTGTTTACCCGACAAACGAATCAACTGTTCCGCCAGTTCAGAAATCAGTACAGGTTGCCCCATATCCAAAACGTAAATGCATCCGTCTTCGCCCATAGCACTGGCTTCTAAGATTAGCTGAGTCGCCTCAGTAATCGTCATAAAATAACGTGTCATCTCAGGGTGCGTAACGGTCACCGGTCCGCCGGCCTTAATTTGTTGCTGAAATTTTGGAACTACGCTGCCAGCTGAACCCAACACATTGCCGAATCGTACGGTAATAAATTTAGTCTTACTTAATGATGCTAAAGTTTGACAATAGATTTCCGCCACTCGCTTACAGGCGCCCATCAGGCTACTTGGATTGACTGCTTTATCGGTAGAAATTAATACGAATTTCTCGACTTTGAATTCGTGCGCTAAATCAGCAATAGTCTGGGTTCCTACTGCATTGTTCTTAACTGCGGCGCGCACCTGCCCTTCCAATAATGGCACATGCTTATACGCGGCGGCATGAAACACTGCGGCAGGTTGAAACCGTTCAAACACATTGCGCGCTGCTGGGGCATCACAAACATCACCAAGTACGGGCGTGATTTTGGTTTCAGGAAAGCGTTCTCGTAACTCTTCTTCAATTCGATACAAGTTGTATTCGCATTGATCGAACATAACCAAGTGGCTCGAGCATACCGAAGCCAGCTGCCGACACAATTCCGCGCCAATAGAGCCTCCGGCTCCAGTGACTAGTACCGTTTTATTACATAGGCTATGACGAATTCGTTGCCAATCGAGGCGTACTGGGTCGCGTCCAAGCAAGTCGTCGATTCTGACTTCTCGCATGTCTCCGAGCTGGA
Source organism: Arenicella xantha (assembly GCF_003315245.1). Classification (NCBI taxonomy): domain Bacteria; kingdom Pseudomonadati; phylum Pseudomonadota; class Gammaproteobacteria; order Arenicellales; family Arenicellaceae; genus Arenicella; species Arenicella xantha. Next base: position 41,808 of record NZ_QNRT01000007.1, read on the forward strand.
CATGACCGCTAACCAGTTCGTGTGCACCAGGCAAGGTGCGGAATTCAATGCCGGTGCGCTCACAAATAGCCACAAGGCGCTGCATTTGCTCATCATTGGCCGATGGCACCGCGATCAAAACTAGGTCAATGTCCCAGCGGAAAATCAGGTCTTGCAACACATCCGGTGAAGCAACAATGGGGATGCGATGAATTTGCCGACCGATCTTGCTTGGATCATCATCCAAAAATGCCACAATATTATAACGATTAGGATGGTTACGACGGAGGTCCCGTAGCAACTGTTCGCCAGCCGCTCCGGCACCAAGAATGACAACTTTACGGCCTGAACGAGTCGAAAAGTGGCGGTCTTTAAGCAGTCGATACAACAAGCGAGAACCGCACATTAACGCCAGCAGAATAAGTGCATATAAGATAAATACCGAGCGCGGCACAAACATTAAACGCTCAGCAACCAAGAATAGCGTAAAAGCAATGGTCGCGGTGCCAACAATCGTGGCACGAAAAATTAACGACAGGTCTGGCAGAGAAACAAAGCGCCACTCGCCGCGGTGCACACCAACAAAGATATTGGTAACCGCTTGCACTGTCACCACCACTGGCAAGGCGAAAACTGCACTCCTTAAAAACTCGTCTGGCACCGCCTCTAGGTTGTAGCGTAACCAGTAAGCACCGAGCCAAGCAGCAGGAATGACCAATATATCGTGCAAAACAATCCGCCAACGGAAAACCAGCATGCCAAGGGATTTGATCATTTTAATCTGTTTTATTCTGGGGTTTAGAAGCTGGTAGAGCACCAGCTTCTATTATTTTTACAATCACAACCGCGACCACCATAATTGATACTACGCCGAAAATTGCCAATGCGATAGTATCACGGTACAACACACTGAGCGTTGCGATCAAGGAACATATCAACATCATAATAATGGCACCACACACAATTTTTGCATGCGACACGCCGTGCGTGGCTAAGCGTTGATAATAATGCGTTCTATGGGGCAACCAAATCTTCTCGCGATGCCAAATACGTCGAGCAATAGTAACGCTGGCATCACTCACGAAGACTGCAAATATCAACACCAAACTAAGCACCGGATAGTCGTGTCGAGTAACGGCTATGATAATCATTGTGGCAAAAAATGCACCAAGAGTGACACTCCCTACATCGCCCATAAATACCTTTGCCGGTCGCCAGTTCCACAACAAGAAGCCATAACTACTTGCTGCCACTAAACCACAGACCACAGCAAGTGCGAGGTTGTTAGCCATATAAAACCAGAACGCGAGCGTGATACTGGCAATAATAGACTGCGATGCGGCAAGGCCGTCCATGCCATCCATAAAGTTGTATAAGTTGGCCATCCACAAGATACCAAGCACTGACACAACTGCGCCAAACCAACCCAAATATAACCAACCTATCTGATTGACCCAACCGAATGCAGCGACAGTTAGTAGCGCCAAGCAAAACTGAACAATGAAACGGATTTTGGGCGACAAGTCGTGTCGATCGTCATACCAGCCTAATATGCCCCATGCACTCAGCAAGCCAGCCAATATTCCATAAAAAAGAAGGCTGTCAGTCCAGACCCCGACGCCAAACAACCCCAGTGCCGCAGTAACCACCATGACAATACCGCCACCACGAGGCACACTACCTTGATGCAAGGTGCGCTCGTTGGGCACGTCCACCATGGAGCTGCGGATTAGGTAAGCAATCAAAAATCGAGTCGCTAACCACGCGACAAGAACCACCGAGCAGAACAAAGCGATAATGAGTAAGATAAGCATCGGGCTTAAACTCTCAAGGCTATTCAGCAGCGGATGATTCACTATGGCTCGCAACATAACAGGATTACCCCTGATCGCTCTGCAACGGATTCCCAGTAATACTGAGATCTCGCTGCGGATTAAGCAAAAATGCTTGAGGGGAATAGCCAAAGTCGGATTGGGCAGGACTAATGTCATAGCACAAATCCTGACTCATTCTATTCGCCATCTCCGGTGTGTAGTCAAATCGCCCGATTTTAGACGCGAGCATCAGCAGGGTTCGAAATACGCCAAGCGGAATTGATAATATACGCGGAGACTGCCCTACACCGCGACATATTCGTTCGACCATTGCGCGATACGTAAGCACCTCACCACCAGCGAGTGAATACGTCTTCGAGTAGGTATTTGCATCTTGTAATATTCGCAATGCGGCGCTGACTAAATCTTCGGCATGCACAGGTTGACGACCACCATTAGCCGCTCCGACCAACGGCATAAATCGATACTTGCGGATAAATCGGGCGATATGCATCACATTTTGATCGAGTCCGTAGCCGTAGATCATGCTCGGTCGCAATATCGTTAAATGCAATTTATGCAGATCACAATGCGTTTGAATGGCGGCCTCAGCATCGGCCAACTTCTGAACCAACACTTGCTCCTGAGTGTTGGCGGAGCCCTGCTTACTGAGTACGCTAGTAGAACTGAATACCACAAGACGAGTCAGCCGTGCGCTGCTCAAATCTGCAAGTCGTGGCGGCAATAACCAAATAGGTGCGCAATGAATTAGCGTACTAACCTCGGCCAACTGAGTTCGAACTACCTGATCCGCGGGTTCATTTAAGTCCCACCTCAACCAACTAGCTTGTTTGTGATTAGCCGATCGCGACACCATCAAACATCGCTTGCCTTCAGATTTCAAGCGTTCAGCGAGAGGCTGTCCAACCACACCTTGTGCACCAGTAATTAGAATCACGAAGTCGTCCAACCCTTGAGCCATGCGATCAACGCTCGCCCGGCAAAGCTAACATAGACACCGAGCGTGACTAGCCACCTTATAGGCCACCGATATTGCTGGCGATAAAATTTATCAAAAAAGCGCAGCATGCCGCGATGCAGCGACCACAATACCCGTACCGGTCGCGACTTAGAGCTCACGCCCTTTGCGTGAGTCACCACTGCAGCCGGCTCGGAGCCGACTTGCCAACCAGCAAGCTCAAAGCGTTTGCACCAATCTAAGTCCTCACAATGCATAAAATAGTCTTCGTCTAACAGCCCTACTTCGCCCATCGCACTGACTCGAGCTACCATAAAAGCTCCAGACACCGCTTCAACCTCAGCGAATGGTGATTGCCGAGTAAGGTTTGCACCATAGTCAAAATTGCTAAAGTTCGGATGATTGGGGAAAAATTTATGTAACTGCAGCATACGCACCAGCGCCGACCATGGCGTTGGAAACTTGCGACGACAAGTCACTTGGACACTCCCGTCTTCATTTAAAATCAAGCCACTCGCAAGTCCTAAACGCGGATGAGCCTCAAAGGCATTTAAAATATGTTCTATCGTATCTGGCGCTAATTCGCAGTCTGGATTCATCAAAATCGCAAACTCGGTGTCCGCATCCAATTCGCGCAACACCTGATTGTTAGCTGCAGCAAACCCCACGTTACACTCATTGAGTAGCCACTGAACACGAGACTCAGACACCGCTGCTTGGGCGTTAGCGATACTGTCGTCAGACGAAGCATTATCAACCACGGTGATCGCGCCTGCGCCATACTCAATGGCCGAATTAATCGATCGGCATAACCAATCTCCGGCATTGTAGTTGACAATAATTACGTGATATCTAGGCATTCGGCATCGGCCCCGTTACCCCTCTTAAGCCATGCCACACACCGCGTAACATCATGCTCAAATTTGCTCGTCTCGGCGCTTTCACAAGCCCAAACATAATGAAGATCATGCCTAAACGTTGAATGTCGTTCCACTTCCACCAATTGCTGCAGTAGCCGCGCCGGTAAAGCAGCACACTGTTTCGCATAATATAGTAATAGCGAAATGGTTTATGTTGCGGCACATTGCGCTGGCGACCGCCGATCGCTACGCGATGCGTCTGTTCGCCCAAACCATGTTGCATTAATGCGTCGCAAACACCAAAGGCCCGATAGCCTCGATTCTTGGCTCGCAAGAACCATTCGGTGTCGACGTGATCGATAAACAGTGATTCATCCATAGTACCAATATGCTCGATGGTGTCAGTCCGAATCAACGAGCCAGAGGAGATTAAAAAGTCGGCTTCTAAACAACCAAGTTGATCACGTTCATTACAATAACGACGAGCAAACTTGAGTTTACCAAATCGCACGAAGAAAGATTCACTACCGGTGTCCGCATTTAGGTAGCTGACACCAACCGCACTGACCGGATGCGATTTCGATTGTTGTTCGTGAGCCGCCACTAAAGCCGCCACCATCCCTGTGAGTGGCACGCTGTCTTGATCCATTATCAACACATACGGGTAGGCATTCTGCTGGGCATAGGCGATCCCAGCATTGTGCGCCGCGCCCACACCTAAGTTGTCACGTTGCGGCGCAAACACAACGGTTTCCAACTGCTCGCACAATTGGCCAATTTCGGCGCCATTCGTCGAGCCATTGTCCACTACCAATACGCCACAGTCTTGTTTCAACAAAGCGGCCAGCGTCAGCCGCAATGATGGCAGTTCAGGGTTATATGTAACAACGATGGCAAGAACCTTCTTGCTCACCCTGTTTAACCTTTCTTAGTATCGTCAGTCTCAATACCGATCGTGTTGCGCACATGGTAGATCGGTTTATTCTGGCTTTCATAATAGGTTCGGGTTTGCATTTCGCCAATCAAGCCAAACAAAATGAATTGCAGCCCGATTATGAGCAACATGAATGCAAAAATCAGCAGTGGGCGGTCACCAAGCGGCACGCCAAAAAACAATCTCGCCACGGTTAAGTACGCTATAAGTGCTCCACCAATGCCGCCTAAGGCCAACCCAGGCATACCGAAAAAGTGCAATGGCCGCGCATGATATCGCAACAAAAACTTCACAGTTATCAGATCTAACACCACACGAAAAGTTCGTGAAATACCGTATTTAGATTCACCGGCGGTGCGTGCGCGATGGTTTACTTTTACTTCAGCCATTTTAGCACCGACACCACTAGCTACCGCAGGAATAAATCGGTGCATTTCACCATACAGTGTGACGCGTTTAGCAAGTTCTTTGCGCATGGCCTTTAGCGTACAACCATAATCATGCAAACGCACATCCGTTATCTTGGAAATCAATCGGTTTGCCAGCATTGATGGTAGCTTGCGTGAAAGATAGGTGTCTTGGCGGTCAAAACGCCAGCCACAAACCATGTCATACCCTTCTTCTATTTTAGCAATTAACGCTGGAATATCGGCCGGATCGTTTTGACGATCAGCGTCTAATGTGACAACGATATCGCCTTGTGCATAATCTAAACCGGCAACCATAGCAGCGGTTTGACCGAAGTTGCGACGGAAGCTCACCACCTTGATTTGCGGCATGGTTTCACGACAGCTAGCCAATACATCACAGCCGTCATCGGTACTACCATCATCGATAAAAATCACTTCGTATTGTTTATCGATAGTATCCATCGCGGTCTTTATCTCATCACATAATGGTTTGAGATTCGGCGATTCATTCAAAAAGGGTATTACAATAGAGACGTCCATAACGGTACCTGTCGAGTCTAACTAGTGGGACTCGTCTGCGTGGTTAGCGAAAGCGCGATTATACGAAAATAACCGCCAAAAATAAGGCTTTTAATCGGTCGATTCCAGAAAAATCAATTCATCTTGTGCATGGTGCTCGGTTTGAGGGAAAACCCCCTCATCACTTATGCGTAAGTGTTTACTGTAGTATTTGTCTACGAACCCTTTGCACTTCCAGCGTTTTTGCAATGCGCCAAGCTCACGAAAATAGCGCTCAACATGCACATCCGATAGGTCATCCCCGCGACTGACAGACTCATGGTGATACAAACATGCCTCAGGGGTCCACATTATCTCGTAGCCCGCCGACTCAACTCGCAAGCAGTAGTCAATGTCGTTATAGGCTACTTTAAAATTCTCTTCGTCTAAGCCACCAACTTGCTCGAATAGCGCACGAGGGGTAACCAAGCAAGCGGCGGTGACGGCCATCATATTCTGCGTGGCCAAGCAGCGATACTGATAGCCAGGAGCATCACCAACTTCGAGCCGATGAATGTGCCCGGCCGCATTGCCCATTCCGATGGTAACTCCAGCGTGCTGTATTTTACCATTTCCAAACAACAACTTAGCACCAACAATTCCAACCTTTGACTGCGTTGCCCAAACCATCATCTGGGTTAGCCAGTCACCATCAATCACTTCAATATCGTTATTGACTAGACCAATATACTCGGCTGAACCGTGGCGAGCTGCAAAGTTATTAATTGCCGAATAATTGAATTCGCCGGGGTACGCGACCACTTTAACGCGTGGATCTTTTTGCAGCTCCTCAAAATACGCGAGTGTTTCCGGCAGCTCGCTACCGTTATCGACAATGACAACGTGATAGTTTTGGTAAGTCGTTTTACTCAAAATACTATCGACGCACGGCTTGAGAACAGCCAAACCGTCACGCGTTGGTATAAGCAGATCAATTGAAGGATGTTGCTTCCAAGCCTGATTCGCTCGTAAGCGGTTGTATTCACCGCTACGTAACCAGTCAATATTGGGCCACGGAGACTGCTCCGAAAGCGGCGCGGGAGTGTCTAACTGAGCGGTTCGATCACTTCGGATTAGCGCTTCATCAACATGCAAAACCTTATCGAGCTGGGTAAACGCCTGTAACGCTAAGGAATACTGTATATCGGTATCGAAAAGCGCTTGAGTTCCAGTGTCTGGCAGCATCTCGGTGTTAACCAACATGGCGAAACCCACGTAATTAAAACAGTGCAAATAAGCTCGACTCGGACTCGGCTTAAATACCGGGTGTAAGGCGTTTGGGCCAGTCTGAACGGTGTAATCGTGGTCGGTGTAGACCAAATTTGGTCGAGTAGATGATTTATTGATTGCCCGCTTTAACATCAAAATCGCCGGTTCTCGCAAATGCTCAGTCACCGCCAACGGTAAACAGTATTCTATGTCGCTGGGAACATCATCGCCTGCCATTAATATGGCGTCTGGTTGCACTAACAACTCAGTGAGTGCCACACGCTGAGAATCATTTTCGATAACCACAGCAATACGTACCTTGCGAACTAACCATGTGAGTTGTTTGTTAAACCCTCGGTACTTATGCCAACCTTTAACCTTTTTTAGATACCCTCCAGCGCTGGCATCGGGCGCATAGAACGCCAGCAAATCGTTCGACAGCTCAGTAGAGTCCTGAAACTGCATGACTAACATTTTGAATAATGTTTTTAAGCTGAAAAAATCGAGCAAATAACGAAAACAGATGAGCAGTACTCGTAATCGCCCTTCTATACCGGAGACCCGAGCTAATCGCTCAAACTCAAGAGAACGGCTATACGCTTTAAGCTGCCCTTCGGGCAAATAGACCAACATGCGATTCCGACCACCATGAAATCCCAGCAACGTGCGTTCAACACAGTGTCCTTTGGCATTTTCTAGCAATAAGCGCGGAACCACATCGGTAACGCCCGCCACCACGAACTCACATATATACCAGCCCGCCCGCAGACGAATATCATTCTGAGTAAAATCAACATGCTGCCAAGTAGACGCAAGCCGATTATTGAGCTTAACCAAAAACTTTAAAATGCTCATGCGTCGTTATATTGTGGTTTTACCGAAAATTCGACGAACCAAATTCATTGCACGCCAACCAATAGAATTACTCATTAATGCCACCTTGGCTTCTAAATTCGAGGTGTGTGATTGCAATTGAATAATCTCAGCATTTAAATGCTGCTGGATTTTTTTATCTTGCACGCGCTGCTCAGCCTTGGCCGACGGCAAGTCATAACCTAGTTCAGGCATTTCAAACTGACTCAGCTCATTCGGGCAAAGCGCTTGCAATACCGACTCATTGCTTCCTAACAATATGAGAAAAGAGTTCGCATGATCTTCAAAATTTCCTGCGTCTAACAAACCTTGCCAAGCACGGTGTTCAGAAACACCCAAATCAAAATGCTCAGCGTAATCACGTGACCGAATAGGCAATAAGCCCTCCAACACTCGACTGCTTGGAGCGCCCTCTTTCACCACTAATGTTGGCACTTTATAATCTGGAAAAGGATAGAGAAACTGATGGGCAGAAAACTGCGCCTGAGTAATTTGCTCAAGCCACTCGGATCGACTGTAGGTGCGAATGCCGGTGGATTCACGATAGTTGTCTAACCCTACAAAGCGAACACCGTAGTGGTCTTCATTGGCACCGAGCATATACTTTAAGCCTAGTCGGTTTTCAATCGCAATGAGTGTGACACCATCGTCTACGGCAGCCTTACGCGCAAGCCCTAATAGATCTTGCAAGGCAGCTTGGTCAGTCGCACGCTGTGAAAAGCGTCCAGCGTATTCAGTGACACCGACAAACAAGACTAGGTCATACCCATTTTTTGGAAATTGTATATCATTAAAGTTCGCAACACTGATCGTGACATTGTCTAAATCACGACATCGCAACGCGGCTAACGCCGCTCGGCTCGCGCTGCCTTCTACAGCATCAACCTGAATATGCGAATGTTCGCCCAAGTAGCGTGTGATTGACCCACAACCACAACCGAGCTCTAACACTCGATTAACATTGCTCAAGTCTAGCGACCGTAATAGATTCGCTCGCGTACTGGATAAATGGTATTCGGTCGGCCAGTCATCTATTTTAGACTGTAGCTCATAAGATTTTGACGATAAGTCCTTGGCTTGAGACAAAATGGTGTATAGCTTTGCTTCCGCCTCGTCACCGTCAGAGTACTGGAAATCGGCCGCACCGGCCTCAGCCGCATACACGCGGTTACGATTACGAATAAATTGATTCTGTTCGGTTAGCGCGCTCATGAATGAACCTCGTCAATCATTTCAATTTTGCCGGCCAAGTCAGCATAACCAAATGCTTCAGGCGTGGTACCCACATGAATGTGGATCATGTCGTAGCGTCGATCCACCGCAATATTATCTTTGGCTTCGTGGTCTTGTGCGACCCCCAATGAGATAAAGTAATGCCCCGACAAAAGACTTAACGTCAACTCAAACTCGATCGGCACCAAATCACCACCTTTCTGTGACAATGGCATGTCACTTACCAACCTTGAGTTCGTACCGTATACCGCATTGCCGTCTTCGGTTTTGACGGTAATTCCGTAAATAAGCTCGTCTATGTCTTGCTCAAATAGCACTGACATTCGGATCGTCAAACGATCTCCTCGTTTAACTAAACCTGAGGTATAAGCACCATTTTGCAACACTTCATAATGACAAATCTTCGCGCGACCATCGCCCCAACGGTGTTCATTCGCATTGTAAGTCGGCTGTTTCACGCAATTATCGACAGTGGGATCAAAGTCAACCGCGTAGTCCTCGGCATTAATAGCGACTGGCGCTTGCACATCTGCGTCAGACTCAAACATCATTTCTAAATAGGCTTGAACTACGTCTTTGGGGCTGCCCGTCATTTTGAGCTCGCCTTCGTCCAACATGATGGCCCGGTCACAATACTTTAAAACGCTGTCAGTTGAATGCGTAACAAATAAAATCGAAACGCCCTGCTCCTTGAGCGCGTCAAGACGACGAAAGCACTTGCGTTGAAAACGCACATCGCCAACAGCCAGGGCTTCATCGACGATTAGAATGTCCGGGTTCATATTAATCGCCACCGCAAAAGCTAGGCGCACAAACATACCGCTAGAATAAGTTTTAACTGGCCGATGTAGGAAATCGCCAAGACCACAGAAATCCACAATGTCGGGCAGCTTCTGATGAAACTCATCACGCGTTAACCCCATAATCGAGGCATTTAAGCGGGCATTCTCCATGCCGGTAAATTCTGGATTAAAGCCGGCGCCGAGCTCCAATAAAGCCGAAATCCGGCCATGCGTTTCAAACTGACCTTCGGTCGGCTGTAGTATTCCCGCAATAATTTGTAACAGGGTTGATTTACCTGAGCCATTTTTACCAACAATACCAACTGTTTCACCTTTATGAACAGTTAGGTCGATGCCTTTGAGGGCCCAAAAATTATGCGCGTACGTCTTTTTCGGGAAAAAGCTCTGCCACAAACGATGAATCGGCTTGCGGTAAGTCTTGTAGCATTTTTTAACTTGCTGAACTTTTATTACCGGCTGCATTACCGGCTGCATTACCGGCTGCTCATTGAGGTGTTGACTAGATGACATCAGCGAACCCGTCCCGCGTGCGATTAAAGAACCAAGCACCAAGCACTAACATCGCAACCGCTCCGATAGAATACAAGCCAAGATGAGTCCAGTTTGGCATCTGACCAAACAACAACACCGCCCTTAGCTGTTCAACAATAATGCTGAGGGGGTTTAGCCACAAAACATAATCTTGCATTTGCTCTGGAATGGCATCAAAGGGGTAAACAATCGGCCCCAAAAATAATAACACCGTCATTAGTACGCCGATCACCTGACTTAAATCACGAACGTAAACGCCCAATACTGAAATAAACCAAGACGCGCCCAATAAGAACACCAACAGCGGCGCAAGCACTACCGGCACCAACAACACAGTCCAGTGCAAAGTATTCCCAGTTAATAGAAATATGCTAATTAAAATCAACATTCCGAGGAACATATGAAACAGCGCATTAGACAGGCTCACCAGCGATAATATTTCGAGCGGAAATACAACCTTTTTGACGTATTGCGAGTTACCAGTAATTAACCCGACCGAGCCAACCAGCACCTCCGCTAACAAACCATGACAAAGTAGGCCAGCGAACAAAATCAATCCAAAACCAATATTATTGGTGCCTTCTACGCCCCATTTAGCCTTCATTACAATGCTAAATACAAAGGTGTAAACCAAGAGCATTAAGATTGGGTAGAAAAACGCCCACAAAAAGCCCAATTGTGAGCCGCGGTAACGCTGTTGAACATCACGCTTGAGCATTTGAAAAAACAAATACTTATTCTTTTTAAGACTGGTTAACATTTTGTCCTACGGGATTCTCGCTGATATCACCAATTGAAATTGAAAGCTCGATACGCCTAAACACTTAGTCTATTCTAGGAAACTGATGCTTGTGTTCTAGAATCATCTTAAGGTACTGGCCGTAACCACTTTTCTCGTACTGAACCGCCGCTTTTTCTAATTCTTCGTCGCCGATGAAGCCCTGGCGATAAGCAATTTCTTCCAAACATGCAACCTTCAGACCTTGACGATTTTCTATCGTTTCAATAAACATAGAAGCTTGCAGTAACGATTCATGAGTACCCATATCAAGCCACGCCAAGCCGCGCCCAAAAACCTGCACTGACAGCTCGCCCCATTCCAGGTACTGCTTATTCACATCGGTAATCTCTAGCTCGCCTCGCGGTGACGGCTTGATCCCTTTTGCCACATCTACCACGCGATTGTCGTAGAAATACAGCCCGGTTACAGCGTAATTAGACTTCGGTTTAGCTGGCTTCTCTTCTAAACTAAGAGCATTCCAGTTCTCATCAAAGTCAACAACACCGTAGCGCTCAGGGTCATGCACTGGATAGGCAAATACCGTCGCACCTTTCTTTTGATCACCGGCCGCTTTTAAATTCTTGCTTAGATCAGCACCATGAAACACATTATCGCCCAGCACCAGCGCGCAATCATCGTTGCCAATGAACTCCGATCCAATAATAAAAGCCTGCGCCAAACCATCTGGTGATGGTTGTACCGCATAAGAAATATTTAGACCCCACTGCTCACCGCCGCGCAGCAATTGCTGAAATCGAGGAGTGTCCTGCGGTGTCGAGATAATCAAGATATCGCGAATTCCCGCCAACATTAGCGAGGACAAGGGATAATAGATCATCGGCTTGTCGTATACCGGCAATAACTGCTTGGAAACGGCCTGTGTAACTGGATGAAGACGCGTACCGGATCCACCGGCCAATATAATGCCTCGCATAAAATACTCTCCTAAATAATTCGATTTATTGTCTATTTGGCGCCGAGTCGATCACCACGATACTCGCCAGAAACAGTTGCAACCCATTCGGTGTTGTCTAAGTACCACTGTACGGTCTTCTGGATACCCGACTTGAATGTTTCGTCTGGGGTCCAACCCAACTCACGTGCAATTTTCTGTGCATCAATAGCATAGCGACGATCATGACCAGGGCGGTCGGCCACAAACGTTATCTGCTTCGAGTATGGCGCAGCATCGTCGCGAGGCTTGATTTCATCAAGAATCGCGCAAATCGTCTCGACCACTTCAATATTGGTTTTCTCATTGTGTCCGCCGACGTTATACACCTCGCCGTTCTCGCCTTCAGTAACAATCTTCCATAAGGCTTTCACATGGTCATCAACAAACAACCAATCACGAATATTGTCGCCTTTGCCATAGATTGGTAATGGCTCGCCAGCCAAGGCTTTGTTAATCACCAATGGGATTAGCTTTTCAGGGAATTGGAAGGGACCATAATTATTTGAACAGTTTGATATAACCACCGGTAGCTTGTAAGTCTTATTCCAGGCACGCACCAAGTGGTCAGAACTGGCCTTACTTGCTGAATAAGGCGAGTTAGGTTTATAGCGTGTGGTTTCAGTGAAAAGACCGGTGTCGCCTAAGCTACCGTATACTTCGTCAGTTGAAATGTGATGAAATTTGAAAGCATCACGCTTGTCGCCTTCTAAGCTTTGATAATAATTTAGCGCTACTTGCAGTAAGGAGTATGTCCCAACAATGTTGGTTTGGATAAACTCGCCGGGCCCATCAATTGAGCGATCCACATGTGATTCTGCAGCCAGATGCATAATGTAGTCAGGCTGATACTGATCGACCAAATCTTGCATGATCGCTGTATCAACAATATCTTGTTGATGAAAATGATGGCGCTCACTGGCATCGGCTCCGCCTAATGAATGCAAACTACCGGCATAGGTCAGTTTGTCAACGTTCACAACAACCACGTCAGTGTCATTGATTAAATAACGAACGAGGGCCGATCCTATAAACCCTGCCCCACCTGTCAAAAATACCGTTTTACTCATAAAAATATTCTCTAAATTAGCCCAATCACTGTCGCGTTAAGCATCGTTAAAAGTTAAGACGTCTGTTGTAAATCATTGGACGCGTCAATGTTTGATACGTCCACATTCGACTCTGTGTTGCGGTAATTCATATTCAGCAACATATCCGGAACATAAATCGGCTGGTCATCGAGTTGTGACTCAAGCGCCACGAGTAAGTCACTAGTTTGCTCCATTGACGTCAGCACAACACAATCAAACGTTTGTTTATCTGGTAACACTTGGCTAACGGCAACGTTAAAAAAGTCATCACGCTGCGCATCCGGCTGGAGAATAGCGACCACGTCAATCTTCGCTTGCAAGCCGCGCATAAGCGCGATCTCCGTCAAATCGGACAAACCGGCTAATACTACCCTGCCATGACCAGCTTCACGACAACGGTTATAGACCTGCGAATACTCATCGCCTGATTGGCGAAACAAAGCCAACGAGGTTGAAAAAAATTCAGCGGTTAAGCGCGCTTTTTCGGCAAAGCCATTCGGCGTTACATAATACAAATAACGGTTTGCTGGCGCCGTTGTAATCTTGATCCAACCCTTTTTGACACAGCGCTTTAAATACGAATTAGCCAGCCCCAAGGCTACGCCCATCTCCTGTGCAAGATGTCGCTGACTGATGTCGTCCTTCTGCTCAATGGCTTTTAACAGCTCAAGCGTGAGCTGGTTTTCCTTGTCAGAAGAGGTTTGTGATTGGCGCGTGTTCATGGCGTGAACACTATAGTGAGTTCACATTAATGAGTCAAAGAATAAATTGCGCGATTTACCCACTAATTCGATTTTTTATGTGGTTCACTCAGATTGTCACTACGCAACACCACTGTAACAAAACCGTCACTCAATCGTTATCAACTAGTCACAAAACAGAATTAGTCTCTCGTCAAACAAATGATCAGGTAACGATATGAATCAATCACTAGAATCGTCAGAACTTAGTTTGATTCCACAAAACTATTTTGCGCACCTCAGTGGTCGGTGTCGACACATGCTAAATGCACGTCGCTACGCCGCTCATGAATCGCAACCCATTGCCTTTCCGGAAGCGCGACATCGACTTCGCCGCGAACTAGCCAGCTCTCGTCGACTCGGAATTACCCCTGATGGCAAACACATTTATCTATTTCGTTATCGACCAAACTCAAGCGTGCTAAAAGAACTCGGTCGCTTGCGTGAACTAACTTTTCGCGCAGTTGGTGAAGGTACGCAACGCAGTCGAGATATTGACGAATTCGACAAAACTTATCTACAAATCATTTTATGGAATGACCAAGAGTCCGAGATAGTTGGCTCCTACCGTGTTGGAGAAGCATTTAATTTAGTAAAAAAACGCGACACCTCGGCACTGTATACCAACGGCCTATTTGACTACCGAGACCAATTCATCAACTGTATGCCGCAGGCCTTAGAACTGGGTCGCAGCTTTATTCAACCAAAATATTGGACCAAGCGCGGACTAGACTACCTATGGCAAGGTATTGGTGCTTATTTGCAAGCACACCCAAATATTCGTTACTTGTTTGGAGCGGTCAGCATCTCCAACGAATTACCTGATCTCGCCAAACAACAAATTGTGGCCTGTTATCAACACTATTTCCAACCTGACAATCATGATCAGTTCGCGGCCGCTCGCCTACCCTTTCAAACCAATCGAAGCATTTTAGAAAGCTATCGTGACAAATCGTTTGCACAAGCATCAGCGCATCTAAAACAAAGTTTAAAACGACAAGGTGTTTCGCTACCGACGCTCTATAAGCACTATGCCGAGCTTTGTGAACCGCAAGGAGTGCGCTTTATCGACTTCAATATTGACCCCAAGTTTTCATTCTGCGTAGACGGACTCATGCTGGTTGACCTGTCACACATTAAGCCGCAAAAGCGAAAACGCTACCTAACCCCTTCCGCTTAGAGGCACACTGATATGGCTAAGGCAGACCTACACGTACACTCAAAGTACTCCGATTACCCAAGCACTTGGGCACATAAAGCTTACCGCTCACCAGAGAGCTTTACCGAGCCGGAACTGGTTTATCAGCAGGCAAAATCACGAGGCATGGACTTTGTAACCCTGACCGATCATGACGACATCCGTGGCAGCCTTGAACTGGTTCACTTGCATCCTGATGATTGTTTCATCTCATGTGAAATCACCACTTTCTTCCCCGAAGACCAATGCAAGATTCATATTTTGGTGTACGGCATTACCGCAACCCAATACACACAATGTCGTCGCGCCTCAAACAATTTGTACGACCTGCGCGACTATATCATAGCCGAAGATATCGCTTACTCAGTCGCCCACGCCACTTATGACCAAGACGGCCGCTTGAGCTTTGAGCATATTGAAAAACTAGTTGTGCTGTTTGATATATTTGAAATCATTAACGGCGGCTCCAGTGCGCAAAACAATTTGCTTCTGCACAGCTATTTACAAACCCTTGATGAGGAAAAATTAACCGCATTGGCAAGCAAGCATGACCTTACACCAATGAGTGATGACCCTTGGATTAAGGGCTTTACCGGCGGCTCAGACGATCACTGCGGCATCCTCATTGGCACCGCATTTACCCAAGCAGAAGCCCGCGATGTTGGCGAGTTTCTAAGCCAGTTACGCAATAAACACAGTTTAGGAAATGGTTTGCACGGCAGCTTTGAGTCTTATGCCACCGGCGTTATTAAGCACATTCACGACTACCGAATAGATCGCGACTCGGGCTACCACAAGACCAAAATGAATGACTTTCTTGAATTGTTTTTTGACAACAGTGAAGGCAATTTGATCAAGCGCTTCAAAAAGAGTCAATCGCTACGCTATCTTAAAAAGAAGAACACCAAAACTCATAAGGCCTTGCATGCCTTATTACAGCAAATTTCGCAAGACCAGGGCAAAGACATTGCCGCTAAGATACCGCAGACCTACGTACATATCGCGGATATGCACGACGAAATGTTTGGTTCAGTTGTCACGGCGATTAGCAAACACCTGCCCAACGGCGACGTATTTAAGGCGTTTAACAAGCTCGCCACATTATTTCCGATGACACTCTTAGCAACGCCGTTCATCGGCGCAATGCGGCACCAAGTGCTCAAAGCCGATATCAAGCGAGGCCTCATTCAATGTACCCGCCATCAATACACAGAAAAAGCCTTATGGTTCACCGATACGATTGACGACTTAAACGGTGTGTCAATTACCCTACACCAAATCGCCGCGCACAGCGTCAAGCAAGGTTACCAAATGAAACTGGTAACCTGCGTCAATGAAGCCAAGCTTAATTCACCATTACCGAAAAACTGTTTGAACTTTCATCCGGTAAAACAAGTTTCGTTACCCGGTTATGAAACGCAGAAAATTGGCTTTCCATCACTGCTCAACGTAATGCGACGCTTGGTATATGAACAAGCGGATCAAATCATCATATCCACCCCTGGCCCGCTTGGGTTGGCTGCGATGATCTGTGGCAAACTTATGGATATTCCAGTGAAAACGGTCTATCACACAGATTTTGCTGAGCAGATACTAAAGATGACCGAGGAAAATATGTTGGCTAATCTCGCTGATACCTGCGTCAACTTATTCTACAAACAATCAGACCGCGTATTTGTGCCAAGCCAGTTTTACATCGACAAACTCATTCGAGCCGGCTTTGAACCTTCTCGCTTATCAATTTTTCCCCGTGGCATCGATCTGGATTTGTATCGGCCAGCACTGCAAACAAGAGACTTAGCGCGCCGCCACCAATTGCACGGAAGCTTCACATTACTGTTTGCGGGTCGCATTTCAGAAGATAAAAACTTGTCGCTATTGGCACGCGTATTCCAAGACCTGAATCGCCGTAAACCCGGTATGTATAACCTAGTTATTGCCGGCGACGGCCCCGACTTATCGGCACTTAAACAAACGTTGACGGAACAATCCAACGTGTTGTTCACTGGACGCTTGAATGCACAAGAGCTGGTTGAGTGGTATCGCGCTTCAGATTTACTAGTCTTCCCAAGTCATACCGACACCTTCGGCATGGTCGTGCTTGAAGCCCAAGCGTGTGGCTTACCATGCTTGGTCACGGCTACCGGCGGACCGAAAGAAATCATCGATCCCAACACCACCGGACATGTCGTCCACAGCGACGAGTGTGAGGACTGGATTTCGCTAATTCATCAGTATCGCCGCCTCAAAAATAGTAACCCTGAAGACTGGCTTGCACTCAAAACCAACTGCGCTCGCCACGTGCACACACAAAACAATTGGCAGCCGGTATTCGAAGCGGTATTGGGCGAAGCATGTTTACTGCCAGTTAACGAGGTCAGTCAATTAGCCGACGCAAACTCCGCAAAAATGAAAGGCGCCGCAGCCAACGAGGCAAAAGGCGCTGCAGCCAGAGAGCTAGAAAGCGCCGCAGCCAGAGAGCTAGAAAGCGCCGCAGCCAGAGAGCTAGAAAGCGCCGCAGCCAGAGAGATAAAAAGCGCCGCAGCCACAAAAGCAGAAAACACCATGACCGACACAAACGATGACGGCGATCACAATCAAGCCGCATAGCGTCGATGATCATTAAGCAACACGCCACTATTTAACACGCCACAAGAGCTTGGTAACTATCCATGAGAAATCGCTACACACTAATGCGCCACGGCGAAAGCCTAGCGAACCGTAAAGGCCTAATTATCAGTGCACCACACAATGCACTTCATGGATATGGTCTGACGGCCCGCGGAGCCGACCAAGTAATCAACACCGCGGTTAAGTCCCGCGCGAATAGCGATACGCTCATCGTCAGTTCAGATTACCTACGAGCGCGCGAGACAGCCGAGATCGTACACAGCGTGCTAGCTTGTGAAACTCAAATCGTGCTTGAAGAACGTCTGCGCGAGCGTAATTTCGGTGATTGGGAACTGAAGGATCACCGCCATTATGAAAACGTATGGTGTAATGACCTATCTCGCCCCGAGCAATCAACCAACAATGTCGAAACGGTCTACGAAACCTTGTCAAGGGCCCAGTCACTTATTGACGACCTTGAACAACGCTACCACGACGAGTCAATTCTACTGGTCAGTCATGGGGATGTACTGCAGATACTTTTGGCACACTATCACCACCTTAACCCAAGGTTTCACCGCAGTCTATCGTCCATCGGTAATGCTGAATTGCGTTCACTTGCCAAACTTGAACTCGCCGTCAAGCCTTCCGCAGCCTGACGTGACTAAGTTAACCACAATAGAAATAGAAATAAGATAAGGGAATAACAAAAAGGAGCAAGAGTCATTTCCAGCGGCGATGACAAGGAGTATCATCAGCCGAACTGGTTTGCATTGTTGACGCTAACACGTACAACGCTGAGTTGTTCCAGGCAAGTGTTTATTGTGATGTGAGCATTAGCCTGTAATAACTTTTTTGGAAACTCAAATGCAAACCTCAAATCCAAGCACCAAGACGATCCCCCATGTGGTGATTGTCGGCGGTGGTGCGGGCGGACTGGAACTCGCCACCAAATTGGGTCGCAAGCTCGGCCGCAAAAACAAAGCCAACATTACTTTAATTGATCAACACCGAGTCCATATCTGGAAGCCGCTGCTACACGAAGTAGCCACCGGCTCACTCGATACCGAGATAGACGGCATTGTTTACCGGGCCCACGCAGCGCGACATCACTACCACTTTCAGCTCGGCAGCGTGTCGGGAATTGACCGTGAATCCAAACAACTGCATTTAGACGCACTGCTCGATGATAAAGGCGACGTCGTAGTCGATTCTCGGATTGTGGAATACGACACGTTAATTATGGCGATCGGCAGTGTCAGCAATGACTTTGGAACCCCAGGGGTTAGCGAATTTTGCTCGATGCTGGATTCAAAGCAGCAAGCACAGCGCTTTCAGCAAACCTTGCTCAACCTACTACTCAAAAAAAGCCAGTCTGCGTCCGACGATGCAGAACTCTCAGCACTGCGACTCGCGATTGTCGGCGCTGGCGCGACTGGTGTTGAGCTGTCGGCGGAGTTATATCATGTGATAGAAGTCGTCAGCATGTATGACGTAGAAGGCAATGTACTGCCAAAACTCCATATCGACTTAATAGAAGCCGGGCCGCGAATTTTACCAGCACTACCTGAGCGAATCGCCGAATCTGCCGCCACTGAGCTTGAAAAATTAGGTGTTCGCATTCATACCAATACACGCATCACCTCGGCATCGCGCACCGGATTTACCGATGCCGATGATACCCTAATTCCTGCCGACATTATGGTCTGGGCGGCTGGAGTTCGAGCGGCGAACTGGGTCGCTGAAATAGGCCTAGAAGTAAATCGCATCAATCAAATCGTCTGCCTACCCAGTTTAAAAACCAAAACTGACCCCAGCATTTATGCGATTGGTGACTGCTGCTCGATCACTAACCAAGATGGCAAGCCAATTCCGCCCCGAGCACAAGCGGCGCACCAAATGGCCTCCACAGTTGCCGCGAACGTTCTCAGGGAGTTTGCTGGTAAGCCGTTACGCGACTTTAAATACGTGGATTACGGCTCATTGGTCAATCTTTCGCGCTTTTCAACCGTCGGCAGTTTGATGGGTAACTTGATGCGTGGCAGCCTATTTATCGAGGGGCGTATTGCGCGGTTAATGTATTTGTCGTTGTATCGCATGCACCAGCTGGCCGTGCACGGATACATCAAAGGACCATTTATCATCTTGCTAAGTAGCCTCTCTAAAATCATCCGACCGAAAATCAAGCTCCACTAGTTTATGGTTGCTGAGTTGATAGCACGCTCGCCCAGTTAGCCGGCGTGCTATCGATTATCCAACTTCAAGTGAAAAACCCTCATCCAGCCATCCGGTAACCCCGCCAATCATTTTTTTCACTGGCCGACCTAGTTGAGCGAGCTTCAACGCGGCTTTATCAGCGCCATTACAATGCGGACCCGCGCAGTAAACAACAAACAAGGTGTCATTTGGGTAAGCCTGCAAGGTAGCCACTGACAGCCGATGGTGCGGCAAGTTAATTGAGCTCGGAAGATGCCCCGCTTGATACAAAGACTCAGCCCGCACGTCCATTAAAATAAAGTCCTGACGGTTGTTAGAGCAGGCATGGTGCACATCCCAGCAATCGGTTTCAAACGTCAACAATGCGGAAAAATGTTGAATGGCTAGATCACTGTTTGCGGCACTTGGCCTAGAAACGGCTGATGACATATAAACTCACCTTAAGGTCGATAATAATGTGTAGAGCGACAGAATAATCGTTTACCCTTTTAGAGAAAATTGGCCTATAAGTCACTTTTCATCAATAATGAGCCAATTTTCCATATTAACTACCTAATATTCGATGAAACGTGTCGCTATTTTGAGTTTCGACCATATTGCCTTATTTGAACTTGGCTGTGCAGTCGAACTGTTTGCGCTACCTCGTAACGATATCGCCAACTGGTACTTGACCGACGTCGTGAGTTTTTCCGAACAACCCATTACTAGTACGGCCGGAATTACCTTAACGACTAAATCCATTCAATCGCTAGCGCCGTACTCAATGTTAGTCATTCCATCTTGGCCTACACAAGGGTTACCCATACCAACTCCTATAAGCGAACAAGTTACTGAGTTTGCTAAACGCACTGACACCATCACCATCAGTTTTTGCTCAGGAGCCTTTCTATTAGCCGAGCTCGGTCTACTAAATCAGCGCCTCGCGACCACGCACTGGCAATATGCTGACTTGTTTCAACGTCGCTTTCCAGCCGTAGGGTATGCGCATGACGTGTTGTATATCCTCGAGCAGCAATTCGGTTGCTCAGCTGGCAGCGCCGCTGCTATCGACTTGGGATTAGCCGTGATTCGACAGGATTTCGGCTTAGCCATTGCCAATCAAGTAGCGCGCCGATTAGTCATGTCACCACACCGTAAAGGAGGCCAATCACAGTTTGTCGAAATGCCGATGGCTAAACCACACAGCCGTCTCAGTGAAACCTTGGATTGGGCGCTAAGCCAGTTAGCTGAACCTCTGGAAGTCGCGTCTATGGCATCTCATGCTGGCATGTCTAGACGCAGCTTTGACCGACACTTTCGCCGCAGCATGGGTTGTAGCGCTAAAGAGTGGCTGATTACCCAACGCTTAGCCCTAGCACGTCAATTACTCGAACAATCCAGCACCAGCATAGAACAAGTTGCCAGCGCTTGCGGGTTTGAAAGCGCCGCGACCTTACGCCACCACTTCAGCAAATCGCTCGGCGTCAGTCCACGTCAATACCGCGATCAATTCGCACACTGACAAACCACCGTAAGTGAGATATTCTGTCTACAAAATAAAAGAACAATCCGCTGGAGAGAGCATGTCTGAACAAGCAACAACCCACTACCGAGCGTGTCACCTGTGTGAGGCGATCTGCGGTTTAGAGATACGTACCCAAGGCAGCGAAGTCCTGTCGATTCGTGGTGATAAGAATGATCCCGTTAGTCGTGGCTATATTTGCCCGAAAGCCACGGCTATTGCCGACATCCACACTGACCCAGATCGTTTACGAAAGCCGGTTAAGCGAGTCGGTGAAGAATGGCTAGAAATCAGCTGGGATGAAGCCATTGAGCTTACTGCCAAGCGTCTAGTCGAAACCCAGCAGACGCACGGTGCTAACTCGGTCGGCTTTTTTGGCGGTAACCCTGGCGTGCACAACTACGGCAATATGACGCACGGCCCTTTATTGCGCCGAGCTATCAAGACCCGCAATAACTTCTCCGCCACCTCACTCGACCAACTGCCGCATCACCTTACGTCGTATGCGATGTATGGGCATCAATTTTTCTTGCCAATCCCGGATGTCGACCACACTCAATTGATGGTGATTTTTGGTGGCAACCCACTAGCCTCTAATGGCAGCATCATGACCATGCCGGATGCGCCCAAGCGCCTCAAAGCGATACAGCAACGTGGCGGCAAGCTGGTTGTAGTTGACCCTCGCCGCACAGAAACCGCCGACATAGCTGATCAACACTTATTCGTTAAACCTGGCCAAGACGCCTATGTATTAATGGCGATAATTAACCTATTGTTCAAAGAAAATTGGTTAAAAACCGAGCACTTAAGTGCTCATCTTGACGGTCTCGATACCGTTCGACAAGCCGTATCTGGTTTCTCGGTCGATCTCGCCACCAAACAATCAGGTATTCCTGCCGAAGCGATTCGTCAATTAGCCTATGACCTCGCACACACTGAGCAAGCAGTCATATATGGGCGCATGGGCGTTTCAGTACAAGAATTCGGTGCACTGTGTCAGTGGGCAATTCAGATCATAAATATTCTAATCGGCGCGCTCGACTCAGTTGGCGGCTCTTTACTGACTTCGCCTGCTTTTGGTTACGTCAAAAAAGGGCTCAACGCGGGCGGACATTTTGACCTATTCCAATCGCGCGTCAGCGGCCTCCCTGAGTTCGCTGGTGAGTTACCCGCAGTGACCATGGCAGAAGAAATATCAACCCCTGGCGACGGACAAATTCGTGCCATGGTAACGATTGCTGGCAATCCGCTGATCTCGAGTGCCAATGGTTCAGAGTTAAGCGCTGCCTTCGAAGGTTTAGACTTTTTTCTAGCCATCGACTTTTACATTAATGCAACCACGCAACACGCCGATGTAATTCTGCCACCGACGGGTCCACTCGAACACGATCACTACGATATCGCATTTTTACGTTTAGCCGTGCACGACAGCGCGCGCTACAACCCAGCGGTGTTTGAGCCCGCTGAAGGCGCATTGCATGATTGGCAAATATACAATGCGCTAGCGGCCAAAATTTGCGAACTGAAAGGCACCGAATTCCGCCCTCTTCCAGCGCCAGATCAACTGGTCGCGCATGGCATTGCTGAAGGTGAATACGGCGCAGAAAAAAATCCACAAATTAGTTTGACGATGGATAAGCTGAAGCAGTCCCCACACGGTGTAGACCTTGGCCCACTGCGCCCAGGCTTACTCGAACGTTTGTGTACCGAAGACGGAAAAATTCATTGTGCACCAGACTTTCTCATCAATGATCTCAAGCGCCTGCAAGACAGCGCTGGTCAGCTTGATGCCGATAAATTGCTCTTAATCGGTCGTCGCCATGTGCGTAGCAATAACTCCTGGATGCATAATTACCATCGATTAGTTAAAGGTAAGCCACGCTGGCAACTAATGATGCACCCTGACGATTTGGCTCAACGTGGAATTGCCAGTGACTCTCAAGTCACAATTGAATCGCGCGTCGGTAGCGTCACCACTACGGTGATCGCCACCGATGAGGTAATGCCCGGCGTAGTCAGTTTACCGCATGGTTGGGGACACAAAGGTCGCGGTGTGAAAATGGAAATTGCCTCACAACAAGATGGCGTGAACTGCAACGAACTCACCGATGACAAGTTAATCGACAAACTTTCTGGTAATGCGGCGTTAAACGGGGTTCCGGTCCAGGTGAGACTAGCGAGTTAAAGCAGAAGGGTTAGGAATGAGAGTTCGACTACCTTGTCGAACTCTCATTGGCTTACGCTTAACGACTTACATCACTAACGACTTACACGATGCACCGTTAGGCCATAGAATACTAAGCTTAATTACCCACGTCGGGCTGGAATAGCCGGTGTCGCCACTGACACATCAGCATTTTGCGCTCGATGTCTAAGGTAGTGGTCCATCAAGACTATTGCCAACATCGCCTCAGCAATCGGTACAGCGCGAATGCCCACGCAAGGATCATGTCGTCCCTTGGTAACCACTTCAACAGGTTTACCGTGGATATCAATACTGTTGCCGGGCTTGGTGATACTCGAAGTCG
Organism: Arenicella xantha; assembly: GCF_003315245.1. NCBI lineage: Bacteria > Pseudomonadati > Pseudomonadota > Gammaproteobacteria > Arenicellales > Arenicellaceae > Arenicella > Arenicella xantha. Next base: position 65,609 of record NZ_QNRT01000007.1, read on the forward strand.
GTTTTAACGCTAGGCTCGCGACCACATCTTGACCCGACGAAATTCCGCCTAAGATACCACCGGCATTATTGCTCGCAAATCCGTCTGGAAATAGTTCATCGCGGTGCTCAGAACCGCGCTGCATAACGCTATCAAAGCCAGCACCAATTTCGACCCCTTTCACCGCATTAATACTCATTAACGCCTTGGCGATATCGGCATCCAACTCGTTGAAAACTGGCTCGCCCAAGCCAACCGGCACATTGCTCGCGACCACCGTGATCTTAGCACCAACCGAGTCACCGTCACGGCGCAACTGTGTGATCAGCGCTTCCATATCGGCAACTTTATCAACATCGGGACAATTGAATGGATTATTAGCGATTTCCGAAAAATCTATCTTTTCCGCTTTAACGTTACCCATTTGCGCTAGATACGCGCGAATTTGAATACCTTCTTTTTCAGCTAAGTACTTTTTTGCAATACCGCCAGCTGCCACGATCATCGCCGTAGTGCGCGCAGAAGAGCGACCACCACCACGATAGTCACGATTGCCATACTTATGGTGATACGTGTAATCGGCATGACCGGGTCTAAAGGTATCCATAATGTTGGAATAGTCCTTCGACTTTTGATCAGTATTGTGGATGATCATGCCAATCGAGGTACCAGTGGTTTTACCCTCGAATACCCCGGAGAAAATTTGTACTTCGTCAGGTTCACGCCGCTGGGTCGTAAACTTGGATTGGCCAGGCTTGCGGCGATCTAAATCCGGCTGTAGATCGGCTTCGGTAAGCCCTAGATTAGGTGGGCATCCGTCTACGATACAACCAATTCCTTTGCCGTGGCTCTCGCCAAACGTGGTTACTCGAAACAACTTACCAATGCTACTGTCACTCATTAGCTATTCTCCACCACGATCTTCGGAAATGATGCGCTGAAATCTTTCTTTTTAGCCGATAACTTGCCAGCAACTTTAAGCGCAATCGACAAGTAGCGCTTAGCGGTTGCCGATTCAGGTTGCGCAACCACAGTTGGTGTGCCGGAATCCGCCAATTCACGAATCGCCATCTCAAGTGGTATATTGCCGAGCACATCTAACTTATATTCATCGGCCATTTTCTGCGCGCCGAGCGAACCAAAGATCGCTTCTTCATGACCGCACTGGGTACAAATATGCGTGCTCATATTTTCAATCACGCCAAACACCGGCACGTCCACCTTCTCAAACATCTTATAGGCCTTGCGCGCATCCAACAAAGCCATATCTTGCGGCGTCGTCACGATTACCGCGCCAGATACCGGCACTTTTTGCGACAGTGTCAGCTGAATATCACCAGTGCCCGGCGGCAGATCAATCACTAAGTAGTCAATTTCGTTGCCATCGTTTGCCCAATCCGTACCGCGCAGCATTTGTTCCAATGCTTGCGTCACCATCGGACCACGCCAGATCATTGGCGTATCGTCTTCGATCAAGAAGCCAATCGACATAACTTTAATGCCGTGGTTCTGCATCGGCAGTAGCATTTTGTTGTCGAGCGCTTCTGGCTTGCCTTTAATACCGAGCATGCGCGGTTGACTCGGCCCGTAGATATCCGCATCCAAGATCGCCACACGCGCGCCGGATGCTGATAGCGCCAGCGCTAAATTAGCTGAAACCGTTGATTTGCCCACGCCACCTTTACCTGAAGCGACCGCAATTATGTTTTTGATACCCGCAACCGCTGGTACGCCGGTTTGCGCCGAATGCGAGATGATCTCTTGCTCAATGACAACTTCCAAGGCGCGCTCGCCCAATGGTACATCGCGCAACGAATCACGCACTAAGCTGGCTAATTCGTCGATCACCGCGGCAACTGGGTAGCCTCGACTCAGAGAGATAACAACTTCTGCTTCATTCACCTTGACCGATTTCAACGATCTTCCAGCAGTGAGCTTTGCGTTTGTATAAGGGTCAGTCACCGAATGCAGTTGATTAGTGACGGCAGTAATTATTTGGTCAGACATGCTAGCCGAGTTTGGGGAATACGTAGGAGCGTAATGCTACCACTGTGCACGTCATTACGCTACGCACACAAGCGCTTCATTGCTTGCACATCAATGCACTTAGACACAACGTGTCATGAAGTGGGGCTACCCGAATATAAACAGCCCCACTAGAATACAAGCGAGTCGCGATTAACTGGCTTTCAACTTGAGACGATACTCGTGTAGCAATGGTTCGGTATAGCCGTTTGGTTGCTGCTTCCCTTGTAGCACCAAGGCCAACGCAGCTTGATACGCAATGCTATCTGGGTTGCCCGCCATCGGCCGATAGTTCGAATCATGTCGGTTTTGTTGGTCGACCACGGCCGCCATACGCTCGAAAGTCTCATGAATCTGGTCGATAGTAGTGATTCCATGCTCCAGCCAATTCGCCATATGCTGGCTCGAGATACGCAGCGTCGCACGATCTTCCATCAGACCGACATTATTGATATCTGGCACCTTAGAACAACCAACACCTTGATCAATCCAGCGCACCACATAACCCAATATCCCTTGCGCGTTATTATCTAATTCTCGCTGAATATCTTGTGCTGACCAAGCGTCTGGATCATGACTCAACGGCACTGTCAAAATATCGTCTAAAGAGGCACGCTTGCGAGATTTCAATGCCTCTTGAACCTCAAATACCGAAACTTGATGATAATGGATAGAGTGCAAGGTTGCGCCATTTGGCGATGGAACCCATGCGGTGTTTGCACCTGATTTAGGGTGGCCAATTTTAGCATCGAGCATGGCGGCCATTTCATCAGGCATAGCCCACATTCCTTTACCAATCTGAGCCTTACCCGGTAGCCCACAAGCCAGGCCGATGTCGACATTCCAATCCTCATAGGCCGTAATCCATGGTTGCTGCTTAATTTCTGCCTTGGTCGCCATTGGACCCAACAACATGCTGGTGTGTATTTCATCACCGGTTCGGTCTAAAAAGCCGGTATTAATGAAAACCACTCGGTCTTTAACGGCGCGAATACACTCTTTTAGGTTTACCGTGGTGCGACGCTCTTCATCCATCACACCGATCTTCACTGTGTGCCGCGCTAAACCGAGCTCATCTTCCACTCGATTAAACAGCGTATTGGCAAACGCGACTTCCTTGGGACCATGCATTTTGGGTTTAACAATGTAAACACTCCCGGTGCGAGAATTACGCAATTCACCAGTGTGCTGTAGGTCATGTAGCGCAATTAGCACACTAATCATGGCATCCATGATGCCTTCTTGAACCTCGACGCCATTTTGATCTAATACCGCAGGGTTTGACATCAAGTGTCCAACGTTACGACAAAACAACAAACTCCGCCCAGGCAATACCAACTGTGAGCCATCCAATGCCGTGTAAGTTTTGTCCGCGGTCAAGGTTCGTGTCAGAGACTCACCACCTTTTTGAAAGGCTTCGACAAGGTCTCCACGCATCAACCCCAGCCAATTACGATACACACCAACTTTATCTTGCGCATCCACCGCGGCCACTGAATCCTCGAAGTCTTGAATGGTGGTAAGCGCTGCTTCACAGCTCAAATCAGACACGCCAGCCCGATCGGTTTTGCCAATCGGAGACTGGGGATCAATCTGAATCGCAACATGTAAACCGTTTTGCTTAAGCAGAATTGCCGTTGGGAACTGCGCGTCTCCTTGATACCCAATACATTGACTCGGGTCTTGCAGACGACCTAATATGCCATTATCGGCTTCAGCGACCAGACCATCTTGATCAACACGATAAGCGATGACATCAGCATGTGTTCCATCAACTAAGGCAAAATGGGCATCCAAGAAGTCTCGGCAGAATTTAATTACTTTAGCACCGCGTACTGGGTTGTAAGCACCAGCTCGCGCGGCGCCGTCTTGCTCTGAAATGGCATCGGTTCCATAGAGCGCGTCATACAAACTCCCCCATCGAGCATTCGTTGCATTTAATGCGAACCGAGCGTTAGAAGTCGGAACCACCAATTGGGGGCCGGCTTGCTCGGCAATCTCTGTATCCACATTCTCGGTGGCAATTTCGAAGTCCTCGCCCTCTTCTACTAAATAACCGATCTCTTTTAAAAAAGCTTTGTAGACGGCAGGGTCAAAACAATTTCGATTTTGTTGATTCCATGTATCGAGCTGAGCTTGAATCGAATCACGCTCACTTAATAAGGCGCGGTTTATCGGGCTTAGCTCGTGCACCACATTCGAGAACGATTGCCAAAATTGACCTGCCGACACCGTCAAACCCGGCAAGGCTTCTTGTTCAATAAAGTCGACCAGCTGTTGATCGACGTCTAATTCGGCACGTTTAATGTAATTACTCATGATTTTTGTCTCTATCTACGGAAGCCAGATTTGTTTGTTAATAAACAACCTTTTAGCAAATTTTACACATGAGTCGGCTACTCTGTCTGAATGACTACTATTTGCAATATGAATAAACCAGCCAAAAAGCAGAAAAATGGTGAATATGGCCACCTTTATTCAAATTGCGAATGACAATCATACCGATAGGATTATTCCTGAAGCGCCCTGTCAACGATATTGTGGGCTCATCAGAAACAAATGCACCAACTTCCACGAATCCTAATGAACCAACTAGTTAACAAGCAGGAGATGAAGATGTCTACCTACAAACAAGCGATTGAGGCCAATGAGCGCTTAATCAACGAAAACGGAACAACCTTTGCCGGCATCAATCCAGAATATGCGGCACGTATGAAACTGCAAAATCGGTTTCAAACCGGCTTAGAGATTGCTAAGTACACAGCTGGCATTATGCGCCAAGACATGGCTGACTACGATGCCGACTCAGCCCAATACACACAATCATTGGGTTGCTGGCACGGATTTATTGCACAGCAAAAAATGATTGCTGTGAAGAAACACCACGGCACCACTAGCAAGCGCTACTTATATTTGTCAGGCTGGATGATTGCGGCATTGCGTTCAGAGTTTGGACCGCTTCCAGACCAATCTATGCACGAGAAAACCAGCGTACCAAAGTTAATTGAGGAGCTGTATACCTTTTTACGTCAGGCTGATGCTCGTGAGTTACGCCATCTTTTCAAAGAACTCGATGCAGCACGTGCCGCAGGAAACAATGCTAAAGCAGCTGAAGTTCAACATCATATCGATAATTTCGAAACACATGTAGTGCCAATCATTGCCGACATTGACGCAGGCTTTGGTAACGAAGAAGCGACCTACCTGCTTGCAAAACAAATGATTGAAGCCGGCGCATGTGCCATTCAAATCGAAAATCAGGTATCTGATGAAAAGCAATGTGGGCACCAAGACGGAAAAGTAACCGTGCCACATTCTGACTTTCTTGCCAAAATTCGAGCAGTTCGCTATGCCTTCCTAGAACTTGGTGTTGATGATGGCGTTATTGTTGCGCGAACCGACTCCTTAGGTGCCGGTCTTACCAAGCAGATCGCTGTTACTAATGAGCCCGGCGATATCGGCGATCAATACAACGCGTATTTGGATTGCGAAGAATTAACACCTGGTCAAATGAACAATGGCGATGTTGTCATTCATCGTGGCGGTAGCCTGGTTCGACCTAAACGTTTGCCAAGCGGCCTGTTTCAGTTCAAAGAAGGCACTGGTGAAGATCGTTGCGTACTTGACTGCATTACCAGCTTACAGAATGGTGCTGACCTAATTTGGATCGAGACCGAAAAGCCACATGTGGGTCAAATCGGCAACATGGTTAATCGAATCCGTGAAGTTGTGCCAGATGCAAAATTGGTCTACAACAACTCACCATCGTTTAACTGGACATTGAGCTTTCGCCAACAAGCCTACGACGCAATGGTCGAAGCCGGCGATGATGTGAGCAAATACAATCGAGATGAATTGATGGATGTCAAATATGACACATCCGATCTAGCCATACGCGCCGACCAAATGATTCAGAACTTTCAACGTGATGGCGCCGCTCAAGCGGGTATCTTCCACCACCTGATCACTTTACCGACTTATCACACTGCGGCCTTGTCTACCGACAATCTAGCCAAAGGTTATTTTGGCGAAGAAGGCATGTTGGCCTATGTCAAAGGTGTACAGCGTAAAGAGATTCGTGAAGGTCTAGCCTGTGTTAAGCACCAAGATATGGCGGGCTCTAACATTGGTGATGATCATAAAGAATACTTCTCTGGTGACGCGGCACTAAAAGCGGCTGGAGAAGACAACACGATGAACCAGTTTGGCTAACTAAAGGGGAAAACCCTGAATTAGCACAAAGAAGGGAACATAAGGAATATGTTTCGTGGAGCTAAAGAGGCAATCTCAGTTTTCTGAGGTTGCCTCTTTTTTTATATAACGAGGGACCCACCTTACCGCTAAACTAATGGGACTAATCCATAACGGTATTAGCGTTAGAAGCCCCATCACACACGGCGATACTCACGATAATAGTCGGGCTTAGCTTTAATTCGAGTCAGATTTACGTGGCGGCATAGGAATTAGCCGAGGCGTGTTTTCAACGTAGGCTTGATAAGCAGGATCGTCGCCCCATCGTTCAGTGCCCTTCTCCGCCAGCAGTGGTATGCCACTGACACGGGTCAACAATAGGTACACAAACACCGGAGAAATCAGCGTAAGCCATTGAGGTCCTTGTAAAATAGGTATCGCAATTACCGCAACACCACTCCACAATAAGATTTCGCCAAAATAATTCGGGTGCCGAGACCAGCTCCATAGGCCGGACTGTATAAATCGTCCACGATTATCCGGGTTTTGCTTAAAACGACGTTTTTGCGCATCGGCGATTACTTCGCATAGAAAGCCCGTTACCCACATGGCAATCCCGAGCGTTCCAATAACCCCTAGCGCTAGCTGCTTCTCGCTAGTAATTACTGCCAACGCCGCGGCCGCGGTAAACAATACCCAAAGTGCTTGTAGCGTCCATGCGAAAAAGAAACTCAACGGCTTTACTTTTATCTCATCAAAACGATCATCAGCTCCGTCACTGCGAATCCTTAAGAATAGAAAACTACCAAGCCGCATCGCCCAAACCGCGACCATCGCCGCCACAATCAACGCACGATCACTGGTGTTCCCGCTTAACAACAGCGCCACCACAATCAATGTTAAATACGTCAGACTACCGGTTAGATCGTAGTATTTTTCAGTCTGTGCGGCATTGGCAGGAATGAATGCGAGCCAGTTGATTAGAAAAGCCAAGAAACCGCACACCGCAAATACCGGCACAATCCCAAGCCGCACACTGCCGGAACCACCAGCCCAACTTAGCAACAAGCCAATCGAAACAATGACGATTAGCCCTATAACAACAGTTTTCTTATCGCGCTTCATAGTAAATTTTCAGTAGTTGTTTTGAGCAAGAATACACAGCTTCGTGCAACGTTGTGTATAACCATAAAAAAGGCCTGTCGAGTACACTCAACAGGCCTTCATTGCTTAGATCCGCGCGTTATTTTTTAGCGCCGGTCAAGCCTTTACGTTCCAACAAGGGTTGAATATCAGGATCTGCTCCACGGAAGGTTTTAAAGATCGTCATAGCATCTTCAGACCCACCACGCGATAGCAAAGTTTTACGGAAATGATCGCCGTTTTCACGCTTTAATCCACCATTTTCTTTAAACCATTCGACCGAATCGGCGTCCAGTACCTCACTCCAAATATACGAGTAATAGCCAGCTGAGTAACCGCCCATTATGTGCGAAAAATAAGTAGTGCGATAACGTGGAGGCACTTGATCCATTTTGGCGCCAACTTTTTCCAGTGCATTCGCCTCAAACTCAAGCACACCATCCGCGCTTGGCACCTGATCAGGGGTCAATTGATGCCACGCTTGATCGAGCAACGAGGCCGCCAAATATTCAGTGGTCGCATAGCCTTGGTTAAACTTAGAGCTCGCCAGCACTTTATCCAGCAGTTCTCTCGGCATCGGTTCTCCGGTCTCATAGTGAGTCGCATAGTTGGCTAAGATTTCTGGCCAATCAGCCCACATTTCATTAACTTGCGATGGATATTCAACAAAATCGCGTGGTACCGAGGTACCCGAGAAGCTTGGGTATTTCACATCCGAAAACATGCCGTGCAAGGCGTGTCCAAACTCATGAAACATGGTTGTAACTTCGTCCCACGTTAGCAAAGTGGGCTCACCAGCGGGCGGCTTGGGCACGTTCAAGTGATTAGCCACAACCGGCTTTCTATCTAACAAGTTTGACTGCGGTACATAGGCGTTCATCCATGCACCACCACGCTTCGACTCACGCGCATAGAAGTCTTGGATAAACAGCGCTAACGTGGAACCGTCTGCATCAAACACCTCCCACACTTTGACGTCTTCGTGGTAAGTCGGCAGATCAGTGCGCTGCTTAAAGGTTAAGCCATACAGCTTCTCAGCGGCATGAAACACACCATTAACCAACACGTTTTCCATTTCAAGATACGGTTTAAGCTGAGACTCATCGAAGTTGTATCGCTTGGCGCGTAACTTCTCGGTGTAAAAATCCCAGTCCCAAGCTTGAATATCAATGTCGTCGCCCAACTCGGTCGCTAGAGCTTGAAGGTCCGCTAATTCAGCCTTAGCATTAGCAACCGCAGGCGGTGCCAGTGTGGCTAGGCGCTGGTTAACTGCTTCAGTCGTTTGCGCTGTTTGATTGACCAGCTGGTAGGCCGCGTGATTCGCAAAGCCCAACAGTTGAGCTCGTTCAGCGCGTAGCTTAAATATCTTCGTGACCAACTCTCGGTTATCGTAATCACCGCCGGAACTTCCACGACCCAATGAGGTTTTCAGGATACGCTCACGAACCGCTCGATTTTGTAGCGACGACAAAGAAGGTTGCTGACTGGTGTTCAGCAATGGCACCACGTACTTCCCTTCCATTTCCCGAGCTTTTCCTGCTTCTAACGCTGATGCAATCTGCCCTTCCGACAAACCAGCAAGCTCTTCTGCGCTGTCCAGCACAATCGCATTTGAATTAACTTCTTCCAATACATTCGAACTAAATTGAGTAGTTAATGTTGCTAATTCAGAGTTGTACGCTTTTAACTTTTCTTTATCTTCAGGAGACAGCTCAGCTCCAGCACCAATGAAGTCTTTATAGGTTTCTGTCACTAAGCGCTTAGACTCAGCGTCCAACTCGAGATCAGCCAAGGAATCATGGATCGTTTTAACCCGTGCAAATAATGCAGGATTCAACAAGATTGCATCGGAATGCGCTGAGAGCTTCGGTGCCACGTCAGCCCGTACAGCCTTGATGTCATCGTTGGTATGCGCGGAAGAAAGCGCATAAAACACTCGTGAAACTCGTGCCAAGGTCGCGCCACTTTTCTCAAATGGAATAAACGTGTTATCAAAAGTAGCGGGTTCGGGGTTGTTCACAATTGCTTCAATTTCAGCAATTTGTTCGCTCATGCCTCGCTCAAACGCTGGGGCATAATGATCATTTTTGATTTGATCAAATGGCGGATACATCATGAACAGGTCGCTCTCGGCGAAAAATGGGTTAGATTCGGCCACGGTATTCGCCACCGCTGGGGCTGTGTCAGCAACTTCAGCCTGCGAACTAACTGGAGCGTCCGCTGGTTTCTCTGATTGATTACAAGCCGCAGCACTCAGGCACATTGCCATCGTCGCAATAAGTGTTTTTTTCATGGAATTTAACGGATAGTTATTTTAGAAGGTGACATCATACGCAATCATCGACCCTTGTGCCAAGGCACCGTATAATTCAGTAATGTCAGAACTTCCCCAATTTATTGGACTGGATACCCAGTACCCAACCGCCGATGGCCGCCACCTAACCCGCGTGCATTTAGATGGCGCTGCGTCACCGCTGGCCGCACAAGTTGCCATTGACACCATTAACAAGGTATTGCCGCATTATTCAAATACCCACAGCTATGTACATAGCTCCGCGCAGATATCCAGCCACGCGCTAGCTTGGGCACACGAAACCGTGTTGGAATATTTGGGCGCTGATCCGATTGAATACACCGCAATCTTTACGGGCGCCGGCACCACCGCAGGCATTAACCGCGTCGCCCGTGGACTACGTGCCGCGAGACCCACACGACGAGTCGTGTTAGTGTCATCGATGGAACACCATGCCAACGATTTACCACATCGCCATCAAGACATTGAGGTCATCTACCTGCCGCTTACCGGCGAGTCAACCCATCAAGGTTGCGTTGACCTAAAGCGTTATCAACAACTCTGCGAGCAATATCGAGAACAGGTGAATTACATTGCCGTGTCGTCAGTGAGCAATGTCACCGGAATTCGCAATCCAATCGAGAAAATGACGGAGATAGCGCATAAATTCGACATCCCCATCTTGGTCGATGGTGCGCAGAGTGTTGCTCACGGGGCCATCAATCTGAGCAACAGCTCTGTCGATTTTTTTGTATTTTCCGGCCACAAGGTCTATACCCCTATGTCGCCGGGCGTATTAGTTGCGAAACGCAGCTTACTTAGCACAATGTCCGGCCAAGACCTGGGCGGCGGATCGGTTGAAACAGTGAGTTATTTCGACTATCAGTTATCCACTACCTACCCCGAGCGAGAGCAATCTGGCACGCCGAATGTAGTGGGCGCAATTGCGCTTGCTGCGGTGTTAAAGACCTTAAAAGAATATGGCCTAGAAACGATTCATCAACGCGAATCGCAATTAGTGGACGAACTAATTAACGGCCTAAGCACGGTGCAAGGACTTACTGTGTATGGGAGTGCAACACAAGCACGAACTGGCGCAGTGGCATTTAATATCGCTGAAATTGACCATGGTTTAGTCGCCGCCATTTTGAACGATTACTTCGCCATAGCGGTGCGCAACGAGTGTTTTTGTGCCCACCCTTATGTCAGCAGCTTATTGAAGGAAGAGTTATGGGAACTAGACCTGTCGGAGATCCCAGACGATGAGCAAGAACAGTTTATTAATCGGAAACGCGGCATGGTTCGGGTCAGCTTGAGCCTCTACAATCAAGCCAGCGACATCGCGCAATTAGTTGACGCACTGCACGACATTACTGAACGCTTAGCGTATTACCAACCGCTCTACAACGCTCAGCCCGACGGATCTTACACACACCAGTCGTTTCAGTTCGATTGGCGTTCACAACTGCAACTGTAGTGCCGGCACGAGCACGTTTCTGGTCTTATGACTCAGTAATTTGGTAGTAAGGAGTTGCTTCTAGGAGGCCGGTGGCAGCTAGGTTGGCGTTAAGCTAGTCAAAATCAGTGCTCGCATTGAGCCAAAGTGGGTCGTGAAACTAAATAAATGCGACTTACGCATCCCTGTTTGATAGTGCGTATCCTTACGCCCAGCTAATATGTTTAGCCCACTGGTGGGCTGTAGGTGAACACTCACGTTCAGGACGCGACGACAAAAGCTTCGTTCGGCGCCGGACTAGGCGCTAGAATATAGGCTCCGCCTACATCTGTTAAATAATATTTCCGAGGGGCAAGCGACTAAGACCGCATTGCGATCAATGCTAATCGACTTAGTTATCGCTCAATCGGGGAATGAGAACCTTCTCAAACTGCCCGGAAGCTTGTAGGCTTGCTACTTGCTCCAGCTAGTTAAACTAACTCCAACAACTAAACCAAACAACTTAGATCAATTCCAACAACTTAGATCAATTCCAACAACTTAGACCTATTCGAACAACTAGACCAACTCCAACAACTTAAAGAGGCCGAGTAAATAATCCTCGACTTGAGTATCTCATTGATTAGGCGCTATACGCAGTTAAGCACTATAGGCAAGTCGTAAGTTGCTTGATTGACGGTTACTGGCCGCTTGAACTAGTGGCGCAGTTTCATCTGGGTTAATCTCAATCGACAACCACTCATGACACTCCATACCAGCAGCGTAAGGAATTAACGGCCCTTCGATCTGTTCTGGATGGTTATAAATTAGCTCGTCTGTGACAGGTACAAATACTTGGTGGTTCATGTTACTACTCTCGCTCTTCTAAAATTCACGACATGTTTACGGGAAACGGCTTCTATTTGATTGCGGTGCTGTATGATCAACTTCATAGCGTTTTGCTTTCTTGAGCCTTATTCGTTTTCCGATATATCTATTAGACTCCTGCGGAATGACGAATTCGGGATGAACTAATGGTAAAAATATGGTTTTGAATCGAAACACAGCTTAATTTCGATTCTTAGGGCAAAATACGACCGTTGGCGTAATCAACCGCACCTTATTTCACACCAATAACCAGAGAGTGATTAATTCCTATGGCCAGAAAAGTGGCAATCGTAGAAGATGATTTCGATCAGCGCGAAAACTATCGTGATGCTTTGGAGAAATCCGGCTATGCCGTAGACACCTACGCTAATCGACGAGAGGCGCTTATCGGAATGCGCCTCAACATGCCTGATCTTGCGATCTTAGACATTATGCTCGAGAACGAAATGGATGGTGGTTTTGACCTGTGTCGTGATTTACGCGCCCTATCGCCAACACTGCCTATTATATTTTTGACCGCGCGCGATACCGACATTGATCGCGTTTCGGGTTTACGTCTAGACGCATGGGATTATTTAACTAAACCGCTAAATATGCAGTATCTTAGCGTGCGCATTAATTCCCTATTCCGCATCGTAGACAGCCTCGCGCAAGACCCCGAAACAACCAAAAACAGCAGTTCCATGGTTATCAACGACCTCGAAATCAATGAGGACAGCATGTCGATTCGATGGAAAGGTGAAGAGCTGAGCCTGACCCTCACTGAATTTTGGCTAATCGAATCAATGGCTCGGCATCCAGGCCATGTAAAAACCTACGAAAACATGATGCAAATCACACGCCAGAGCTATGTTGAGCGCAATACCATCAACGGGTACATACGTCGAATCCGTAATAAATTTAAAGAAATTGATCCCGACTTCAAGCATATCCAGACCGTATTTGGCGTCGGTTATAAATGGAACACCAACGGCTAAGCAAAATTTACCAACGGGATTAATAAATAGATCTGGATAAGTTGTGAGAATACGAACTGGCTTTTCAATACGCACCAAACTCTTGTTGGTCGGCATGTTATTACTGCTCATCCCATGGATGTCTTATCAGTATGTGCGTGAGATGAAGACCTACCTATTGTCTGGGCAAGAGCAGGCGCTGAGCCTAACCTCACGCGCGGTGGCAACGGTGTTACACGACCGGCCCGAACTGTTTAGCGAAGAGTCGCAGATTGAGCCAGACCAATCAGAAGACAATGAAATCTACGCAGCCCCACTCCCTAACTACATTAATCTTAACGGCGACTTAAGTGATTGGGGCGAACAGGTCAAGCAAGCCGAGCTCGCCAGGCCAGTTGGTGGCGACCATATTATCGACCCCAACAATCTAATCGAAGTCCGTCATATATTGGGTTACCGCGGGAACTTTATTTACGCGATGTTTCAGGTAACTGATGACACCGTGCTGTTGCGGCCCAAAAAATTTCTGCGGGTAGACGCCGCCGACCATATTCGCCTCACTTTGCAGGACCCACGATTACCGATTAAACGCTATACGTTAATCGCAGGTGAACCGGGCCGAATGAGCATCTACTTAATGGACGAGGCTTGGCAATACCCCATTACCGGCGACCCAAACTACGACTTAGCCGCCGAACTCAAGCTCACCGAGCAAGGCTATAATGTTGAACTGCGCATTCCTCGCTTCATGTTGTCTTCCGATACCCGGATCAGTATGGCGGTGGCTGATGTCGATGATGCGGAAACCCGCAAACTGGCCGCACTGATTCCCACCACACCTCAAAGCGAAAGCGACGAGTTATCAAAACTACTGGTTGAATCGCCGAGAATTACCAAAATTCTCAAAGGTTTAGACCGCTCAGAAACTAGAATTTGGGTTTTCAATAAAGATAAACGCGTGCGAACCGTAGTTGGTAATTTAGTGACGCAAGTTGATGATCTTGATCTCGATAAACCGTCAAACGAAACTGGTTTTGACTATATTTGGAAAAGCATTCGTTATTACTACAGCTCAACTCTGCAAACTATTTTCACCTATATCATCGAACAGCCAACGCGTGATATCGGCAACAGTGGACGCAGCATAGAAGAACGCAACGACAAGATTATTCAAGATGCATTAAACGGCAGTATTGCATCAGATCGTCGCCCGTCATTGGATAAGCAAAGTACAATCTTGATGTCTGCTCATCCCATTTACCTTGGGGAAGGCATTTTGGGCGCGGTCGTGGTAGAGCAAAGCACCAACCAAATGCTGCGCCAACAGCGTGAGACACTGGAGAACGTGATCAGTGTGACGCTCTTGGTGCTAATCACGGTGGCAACCGCCCTACTGGTATTCGCCTCACGGTTAACACTGCGGATTCGACGTCTTCGTAATGCCACCGAAACCGCAATCGATCGTGACGGGCGCATTGTCCATCAACGCTTAAATGCCGAAGCGCAGTCTGGAGACGAAATTGGCGATCTGTCTCGATCAGTCAGCAATATGTTAGGCAGACTGTCTCAATACACCAGCTATCTACGTGGTTTGCCAGACACCTTGGCACACGAAGTGAGCAACCCATTGAATGTGGTGAACTCTTCGCTCCATAACCTCTCAGAGGAAATACCTGAATCCGCTAACAGCAAGTATATGGAGCGCGCCAAAAACGGTTTAAATCGTATCGGCAGTATTCTGCGCAACCTAACGGAGGCCGCCAACCTCGAACAGGCGATGCAATCGGAGACACGAGAAACTGTAGATTTGGTCGAAATGATCGAGCATTATGTTGACGGTTACTCCTTTTCAAACCCCGATCAACCCTTCGATGTCGTCATTCATTCACGCCCGATCATTGTTGAAATAGCACCAGACTATATCGCTCAAGCACTCGATAAATTGGTCGACAACGCCATCGACTTTGCCGCCAAGGGTACGGCGATTGTGTTTAAAGTGCGTCGACTCGACAATTTTGCTCAAATCGACATTATTAACCAAGGCTCACGTTTACCGGAAGGCATGGCCGAACGGATCTTCGAACCACTGGTGTCACTAGGTCGCAAAGATGCACAAAAAATCAGTCTTGGCATGGGGCTATATATTGTCAAGCTTATTGCTAGCTTTCATGGCGGTGACGTGATTGCACGAAACCTGCTCAGTTCTGACGGTGTGATATTCTCACTTTCATTACCAATTCACGACGCCGCGGGCCAGTCTTACTAACAGTCCGACTAACAGTCATATTAAGGTCGTCGGCATTCATCAACACACACTTTATTATCAAACAACGGTCAAATTATGGGTAATCGGCTCAGTAAACTTTATACACGCACTGGTGATGATGGCACCTCGGGACTAAGTGGTGGCGAACGCATCGCTAAGAACCATGAGCGAATGAACGCAATGGGCACCGTCGATGAGCTTAACAGCGTAATCGGCTTGCTGATTTGTAAGTTAGACGATCCAGAGCTAGAGAACATGTTGGTGGCGATTCAGCACGACCTATTTAACATTGGCGGCGAAATCAGCATGCCGGGCCACAGTTTTATTCAGACTGACAAAGTCACCGCACTCGAAGCTAGCATCGATCAGTTTAATGAGTTGGTTGAACCGCTAAAAGACTTTATATTGCCTGGTGGCAGCGAGGCTGCGGCGGTTTGCCATATGGCTCGCTCGATTGCGCGGCGCGCTGAGCGCGATGTCGTAAGCCTGCACCATAACGAGCCGGTTTGCGATACCACCAGACAGTATTTGAATCGTCTCTCCGACCTACTGTTTGTAGTCGCCAGAATAATCAATCTGCGCCTCGGTCGTGACGACGTGCTATGGAAAAAAGAATTAGCGTAAACATATGCGTTTTATTGGCAAACGCCGACAGTCCAATTTACCCCTTTCAAACAACAAGAATAAACGAGTAATTTTATGACATCTACCAGCACGCTTTGGGCTCGATGGTCCAGTCTTAGTCTAGTTTTAAGAATCGTGGTCGGAATTATCCTTGGTGCGCTACTTGCCAGCGTATCATCATCAGCTGGGAACGCGGTTGCCGTCCTCGGTCAACTGTTTGTATCAGCCTTAAAGGCCGTTGCACCAATCTTGATTTTCGTATTGGTATTGTCTTCCATCGCCAATCAGCGTGCTGGACAGTCGACACATATGCGCCCCATCATTGTGCTGTATTTTATCGGCACACTGGCCGCCGCAGCGGTCGCTGTAGCACTCAGCTTCGCGTTCCCGACCACTTTACAACTAGTTGCCACTGAAACCATTGCTGATGCTCCGCAAGGGCTTGGAGAAGTGCTCAAATCCTTATTATTTAAGATCGTGGACAACCCCATTAATGCGTTAATGTCAGGTAATTACATCGGTATTTTAGCGTGGGGGATCGGCCTCGGCTTAATGTTAAAACACGTTGGTGATCACACTAAAATGGTGATGCACGACATTAGCGACGCGGTCACCGGCATTGTCCAATTTGTAATTCAACTTGCGCCGATTGGTATCTTCGGGCTAGTGGCCTCGACCGTAGCGCAAACTGGCCTCGAAACCTTAGTCAGTTACTCGCGTTTAATGGCCGTATTAGTCAGTGCCATGTTAATCGTTGCACTGGTAGTCAATCCAATTATCGTATTTGTAAAACTACGCGTAAACCCTTACCCATTAGTACTTCGCAGCTTACGCGAAAGTGGTATCACAGCCTTCTTTACGCGTAGCTCGGCCGCCAATATTCCAGTTAACATGGCGCTCTGCGAGAAATTGGAATTAGATGAAGACACATACTCCGTATCGATTCCTTTAGGCGCCACCATCAATATGGCCGGTGCCGCCATTACCATCACCGTAATGACCTTGGCGGCCGTGAATACGCTGGGTATCCAAGTGGATATCGGCACTGCCTTACTGTTATCCGTGCTAGCCAGCGTCGGCGCTTGTGGTTCCTCGGGAGTCGCTGGCGGCTCGCTACTTCTAATCCCATTGGCATGCAGTTTGTTCAACATTCCCAATGATGTTGCGATGCAAGTTGTCGGAGTAGGATTCATTATTGGCGTGGTACAAGACTCCGCTGAGACCGCCCTCAACAGCTCAACCGACGTAGTATTTACCGCGGCGGCATGTCGTGCTGCGGCAAACTAGTAGCGACAGATACCTGAGCGTCAATCAGCCCCAAGCCATACGCGGTTAAGTGATGGCTTGGGTCAGATTCTAGATTAAGGAGCGTCGGTTTAACGCTCTACATCAAGCGAGGAAGCAACAAACCAGTTTGACATTGCCAGCGAGAATAGCGTTTGCCAAAGCGCTTAGCTAGGAATTGGTCTTCCACTCGAGCTTGTTTAATCAGTGCTAGATAGCTAAGCAACAACACGACCACAGTAACCAGATTGGGCGCCAATAACACGAGTCCGGTATAGCTCAGAATGTCTCCACAGTACATCGGATGCCGGACCCAACGAAATAGCCCTCGCGCCTCCATTAGTATGTACGGGTTCTGAACATTGCGATCGTTACGCTTTAAAATCAGATAATGCCAAAGTGTTAGCGCGCCACCACTCAGCACTAAAAATTGCGCGTAGTGACGTGGCACAGAAAAGAGTGTCGGTACGCCATATAGAGACATCAAAAACAGTGAGGCGATAATCACCGTGCCGCAGACAACCTTCACTATCCACCAGTATATGCTGTGCTGGTAGTCAGTAGCGGTCGCGGATTGGGAGTAAGCTGGTCTCATCATTTGAGTCTAACCCCAGCATGTGAGGACGCTTCACAATGATGAAAAAGGCCATGACATCATAAGCAGCATGAGCCACCACAACGTAAATAATACTTTGCGAAAGGTAGAGCCCTATTCCAAACAGACAGCCTAGCAGCATCGTCACGATCACATATACTCGACTTAAATAGTGCATTAACCCAAAGACCAGCGATGCAAGCAATATTCCGACCCACGGATTAATCGCATCGGATAGCCATGACTGCAGCGCGCCTCGCACCAGAAGCTCCTCCCCAACACCAGCCAGACAGGAAACAATCAGAATGTCACGCCAGCTAAAGTTTCGAAACAATTGATGCAGCGTTTGATTCAATTGTTGCACCGAGAGCCGGTTAATCATCGGAGCCTGTGTGGCGAAAAAGCAAATACCATATAACAGCACTCCGCTTACCGCACCTAACGGCGCTGCTGCCCAACCAAGCCGTCCATTCAGCGTCCAGACGCTTGGCAGCCAGTAACAGGCCGCTAAGCCCAAGATCGTAATGATTAGCGCCGACGGCAGAACGTCGCGCAGAGTTAGAGAACGATAAAGCGGTTTCACGATTGCATCCAAATAAGGCTTGCCATACGACCGCATTCACCATCACGTCGATAAGAATAAAAATGTTCTGAATCTGAGTAGGTACAGGCCTTGCTGTAAGTATAATTGTCAACGCCCAGCTGTTTGAATCGGTCAGCGGCTATCAATTGCAAATCCACGTATTGCTTACCATCATTCGACGCATCACGGTAGGCTTCATTCGGCCCACCAAGTTGCGCAACGACTTCACCTCCGACTTCAAAAGCCGTTGGACCAATACAAGGCCCGCCCCAGGCAATGAGTTGCTCTGGATATTCTTGCAGTTCGGTTACTGCGGTTTCAATTATGCCGGCAGCAAGCCCGCGCCAACCAGCGTGAATTGCCGCCACACGATCGCCTCGAGTATTGGTAATGAATATCGGTAAGCAGTCAGCCGTAAGTACCGCACAAACAACACCTGCGTCACGGCTAAACGCACCATCAGCTTGCACTGGCACAGTGTGCTCAAAATCCGACCTAATTTGAACAACATGAGAACTATGCACTTGATCTAACCAGACCGGCTGCGCCGGCAACTGTAGGTCGTGAATTAATATTCGGCGATTACGTGCTACCGATTCGGGCGAATCAGCAACATGCGTGCCCAAATTGAGCGAATCGTAGGGCGCCGTGCTGACTCCGTGTAACCGAGTCGTGCTAAAAGCCCTAATATTCGCTGGTGCAGACCAATTAGGACGCAATACATTTAGAGGGTTTTGTCCGAGCACTTAACTAAAATCCTCCGCGCAAGCAGTCAGTAAGTCTTGCATATCATCCGGCAACTCGCACTCCCATGCTTGGTGCTCATCAATAACCGGATGTCGGTACTCAATGCGTTTCGCATGCAAAGCCTGACGTCTAAAGCTACGCAACTCACGTTCTAGATCAGGGTGACAGTCGCTCGGAATACTTAAGCGTCGGCCGTACACCGGATCGCCAACTAGCGAAAAGCCAATATATGCCATATGCACACGAATCTGATGTGTTCGTCCGGTTTCTAGCTGAACTCTCAACAGGGTATGATTGCGATAACGCTCATCTACCCGATAATGCGTGATGGCTTCTTTACCCATCATATTAACCGCCATCTTGCGGCGGTCATGTTTGTCGCGGCCAATTGGCTCATCAACGGTATTTCCTGAAATTACTCGGCCATGCACCAACGCCATATACTCTCGGTGCAAACTGTGATCAACCAACTGATCGATCAAACCCAGCCTGGCAGCTTCGGTCTTGGCCACTAACATCAAGCCAGAGGTCTCTTTATCAAGACGATGCACAATACCCGCTCTGGGCAGCGCTCTATTATCTGGGAAGTGAAACAACAGCCCATTCAGCAATGTTTGGTCTGGATTGCCTGCGCCGGGATGCACAACTAGCCCAGCCGGCTTATTTATTACCAGCAGATGATCATCTTGGTAAACAATGTTTAGCGCGATATCTTGCGCCTCCCATTCACCTTGACGTATCTCAGGAACATCAACTTCGATGACTTCCCCGCCATAAACCTTATCTTTTTGACGAGGCAATTCTTCGTCGACCGATACCAGACCTTGTTTAATCCAAGTCTGCACCGTACTGCGTGAATGACCTTCAAATAGTACTGTTAGCGCTTTATCAACGCGTTGCCCATACAGCTCTTCGGGGACCGTAAAACTGTGGTGTTGTGAGTCAATGTGATTATCGGATTGGGTCATAAACAGTGTCAACCTGAGGCTATTAGTAAGCTAGTTGCGCTAATTTAGCGCAAAATCAATAAGATGGTGAGTGAAAAGCGATATCGATTGCACCTAACCGAACCGCAATCTGATTTGTCTGCGGTTTAACTTCTCTGCGCATTAGATTCGCGTTATCCTTACGGATTGCATCATAACTCATCTACTAAATGACATGAGCGTTTTAAGACTTCAATTTCAGCCTCGTTCAATAAACAAGAGCGCGACTCGATTCAACTCTAGTCGACTAGGGTTTCGCTTTTTATCAGTGCTTTGCGCCGCTTTATTGCTCGCAGGCTGCGCTTCCAGCAAGAAAGGCACTTCTGAAGAAGAGCTGGCTTCGCAAAAGGTTGAGGACTTATACCTCAAGGCCAAAACGGCGCTGGATAAAGGAAATTACAACTTCGCAATTCGGAATTATCAGTTGCTGGAAGCAAGCTTCCCCTATGGTGAGTTTACCGAACAAGCTAAGCTGGACATGATATTTGCGTTTGATAAAGCCGGCCAAGCTCAAAAAGCTGTTGAAGCGGCTGACAATTTCATCAAGCTTTACCCGACTCATAAGAATGTCGATTATGCCTATTACATGAAAGGCGTAGCGAGTTTTGAAAAAAAGCAAAGCTCGGTCGATAAGTTTATTAAAGGTGGTGACGACGCAATACGCGACCCGAAACCATATCGAGACTCGCAAAAAGCGTTTGAAGAATTAATTAAACGCTACCCGAACAGCGTTTATGCTGCCGATGCGCAACAGCGTATCGTATTTGTTCGAAATGCCTTAGCCCAACGAGAGTTAGCCATTGCACAGTTTTACTTTGATAACCAAACATACGTTGCCACGGTAAATCGCTGCAAAAACATTATTTATGCGTTCGAGACCTCACCTGCTGTAGAAGGCGCATTGGTATTGATGGAAAAGGCGTATGTTGAAATGGGCCTAGACGATTTGGCGGCGAGCACACACGAAGTGCTACTTGAGAACTTCCCCAATAATCAGAAGAGCCCATACAAAAAGAAAAAAGGCTTTTTCTCTAAGCTCAACCCATTTAGCGAGTAGCGTTACATTAGCAACTCGACTTCGAGCACAAGCACAATAACCGTCGTTGATAACGACGGTTATTTTGCGCCCAGAATTGCTAATTCATAACTAGTTAACCGACTACATAGATGGAAGCAGGCGAGAACTTTGATAGCTAGGCTCTTTATATACTCTACTACCAGTCTACCTCTGGGCGAAAGCCTGAAGTAATCGGATAGCGTCGGTCACGACCAAACGCACGCTTAGTAATTCGCACGCCAGGAGCCGCTTGGCGACGCTTGTATTCATTTCGGTCTACCATTCTGATCACTTGTGTCACGTATTCGCGCGCAAACCCTTTTGCGACGATTTCAGCAGGCGGACAGTCTTGTTCTACATAAAGCTCGAGAATCGGGTCTAATATTTCATACGGAGGCAGGCTATCAGAATCAATTTGATCCGGACGCAATTCAGCTGATGGTTCACGCGTAATTACTCGCTCGGGTATTACTTGCGATACAGTATTACGATACTTAGCTAGTTCGTAAACCAACACCTTTGGCACGTCCTTAATAGCATTGTAGCCGCCGACCATATCGCCATAAAGTGTGGCGTAACCGACTGACATTTCGCTTTTGTTGCCAGTAGTAAGCACCATTCGGCCAGTTTTGTTTGAATAAGCCATCAGGGTAAGGCCACGGCAGCGGGCTTGAATATTTTCCTCAGTTGTATCCTGCTCTGTCCCCTCAAATACTGGCGCCAACTGCTGCATAAAAGCATCGTACATCGGCTCGATTGAAATCACATGGTACTGAATTCCCAGTGCTTTCGCCTCAGCATAAGCATCTTCTTTAGATATATCCGAGGTATACCTAAATGGCATCATAATCACATCGACATTGTCAGCGCCAAGTGCGTCGACAGCAATGGTAGTGGTTAACGCCGAATCAATCCCGCCAGACAAGCCAATTACCACTCCTGAGAAACCGTTCTTTTGTACGTAGTCTCGAACGCCGAGCACTAAGGCATTGTAAATACTCGCCAACGGTTCAAGCTCGGGCTCCATTTCTGAGCCGGTCAAAGTCAACTCCGCCTGATCTCGAACCACCACAACGGAACTCAAGCCCTCCTCAAAGCTGGCCATTTGATGGATAACTGCACCGTTTTTGTCAGTCACGAACGACGCACCGTCAAACACTAGTTCGTCTTGCCCACCAATTTGATTAACATAAACCACCGGTGTCTGTGTCGCATTCGCTCGCGCGCAAACTACCGCGCGCCGCTCAGGTATTTTATTAGAGTGATAAGGCGAACCGTTAATATTGATAATCACCTCGGCTCCCTCTGCCACGGCTGCTTCAATCGGCCCATCGTGCCAAATATCTTCACACACGGTCAGTCCCAAATTAATGCCCTTATATTCCACCACACAGGCGATTTCCCCCGGCTCAAAATAGCGTTTTTCATCAAACACACTATAATTTGGCAACTTGATTTTGGCGTATTCAGCGTCAATACGACCGTCGCGAATTAACGCGCACATATTGTAAAGGCCCGCGGCAGTCTTTTTCGGATACCCTACAATTAAATCAATTCCTTCTACCGTCTCACATAAACGCTGAAGTTGTTGCTGGACGCGGGTATTAAAGCCGGATCGTAACAACAGGTCTTCGGGCGGGTACCCGGTTAAAACCAACTCCGAGCAAACCATCAAATCACACGCTAATTCATCTCGTGCGCGGCGGGCAAAGTCGATAATGTGATCAACGTTCTGTTCAATGCCACCAACAGTTACGTTGATCTGTGCCAAGCCAATATTAATTTCACTGCTCATACGGTATCGTCGTCCTAAATTTATGGAAGCAGGCCGAACCAAACGACCTGGTGAAAGTATATAGCGAACCATCGCATTAATCGATTATGCATATTGAAGTACACTCGCAAATTTCCGAACTCGCAGCTCAACAATGGAATGCCATGCTTCCCAGCAACAATCCATTCATGCGTCACGAATTTCTCGCTGGCTTGGAGCAAACCCACTGCGTTTGCCCTGAGACAGGGTGGCAACCTGCCCACATCGCAGCCTATGCTGCCCCAGACCGCGCCCAACTACTTGGAGTGATGCCCTGCTACGTCAAATCACATTCGTATGGTGAGTACATCTTTGACTGGGCATGGGCTGATGCTTATCAACGCCACGGGCTTGAGTATTACCCCAAGCTAAGCAATGCCGTGCCGTTCACGCCTGCTACCGGAGAGCGCATTTTAACCGCTACCAGCGCCGATGCCTCGCAAGTCGAGCTAGCACTAATTGAGCATGCAATGGAACTGGTTACACAAACCAATTTATCAAGCTTTCATTCATTGTTTTGCACCTCGCAACAGGCGGCTAGATTCGCAGCGTCGGGCTTACTCTCGCGCCACAGCACACAATTTCATTGGCACAACGACCACTACGCTACATTCGATGACTTCCTCGCCAAGATGAGCTCCAAAAAACGCAAGAACATCAAGCGTGAACGACGTCGAGTTCAGGAAGCCGGAATTCAATACCGCTGGTTGACTGGTGCCGAACTAAGTGTCGAAACAGCGCACAAGATGTATCAATTTTACGCGCGCACCATTAACCACTACGGCGCACAATCGTATCTTAATCGCGAGTTTTTCGAATATCTAGCCAAGCATTTCTCGCAGCAAACATTATTTTTGTTCGCTGAGCACAATGACGTAATCGTAGCCGGAGGCTTGTATTTTCGCAGTGACGATACGCTATATGGTCGTTACTGGGGGGCAAATCAACAGTATCACAGCGTTCACTTTGAGACCTGCTATTACCAGGCCATTGATTGGTGCATCGAACACGGCTTTCAACGATTTGAAGCTGGCGCGCAAGGCGAACACAAACTTGCACGAGGACTTGAACCCGTCCTCACCTATTCAGCGCACTACTTAGGTGACCCAAGCTTTCAAAATGCCGTCAGCGACTTCCTCCAAACCGAGCAGCAACACATCGCCCACTACCAATCTGTAATGGCGTCCCATTCTCCATTTAAGGTAGAGTTATAGGCAATGATTCAGTTTGTACAGTTTCCGGCACTTAATAATGCCAACGAAGATGGCTTGTTAGCGATGGGCGGTGATCTGTCGCGCGACACCTTGGTATCGGCCTATGCACAAGGAATCTTTCCATGGTTCAATCACGACCAACCCATTCTTTGGTGGTCGCCAGACCCGAGAATGGTGTTACAGCCGACACAATTTAAACTCTCAAGGAGTTTACGTAAGACCCTGAAACGAACACCATTTCGAGTCACCGTTAACACCGCCTTTG
Source organism: Arenicella xantha (assembly GCF_003315245.1). Classification (NCBI taxonomy): domain Bacteria; kingdom Pseudomonadati; phylum Pseudomonadota; class Gammaproteobacteria; order Arenicellales; family Arenicellaceae; genus Arenicella; species Arenicella xantha. The sequence continues at coordinate 89,953 of NZ_QNRT01000007.1, forward strand.
AGCAGGTTATCTCTGCTTGCGCACTACGCGGTATCGAAAGCCCAAACGCCCCAATCGCCGACACATGGATAACCGAGTCAATGCATAATGCATACCTCGGGCTATTCGCCGAAGGCTACGCACACTCAATAGAGGTTTGGTTAGACCAACGCTTAGTTGGTGGGCTTTATGGCGTAGCGCTTGGCGACGTATTTTTTGGTGAGAGTATGTTCAGCCGTGAATCCGACGCCTCGAAGGTCGGCCTATTTTACCTCTGCCAATGGCTCAATCACCTTAATTTCAAGTTAATCGATTGCCAAGTAAGCAGCGCACACTTAATAAGTCTTGGCGCGCTTGAAATGTCTCGCACTGACTTTGTTGACGCCTTACAGTCGATTGACATCCAACGATCTAAGCCAAATTTTAGTAGCGGATTTGAGCGATTTGCCAATGAAAATGTTATAAAGCACTATGAGTAACGCACACAACCCGATCCGACTATTCGAAACGGTGGTCGATGAATGCCCCTACATCGAGGGCAATAAAAGCGCTTCAATTCTGGTTGATCCCGACCATCAAGTGGACAACGCACTGTTTACTATGCTTTCGCGGTCTGGATTTCGACGTAGCGGAGACATGCTTTACTCACCGAAGTGCCCAGATTGCAACGCCTGCGTTTCGGTTCGAATTCCGGTTGCCCGATTTGTACCATCGCGTGGGCAAAAACGCGTCTGGCGTAAAAATACTGACCTCACTGTAACCATCGAAGATGTGACGTTCCAACAAGAGCATTTCGACCTCTATTTGAAATACCAACAGCACCGCCACCCAGATAGCAGCATGTGTGACGGCGACCCCGATAAATATATTGGCTTTATTGACTCGTATTTTTCGCGCTCCAAATTTCTGTGCTTTCGGCTCAACGAGGAATTGGTGGGGATCAGCGTGTTAGATCAATTTGATGGAGGCTTATCGGCGGTTTATACATTCTTTGACCCCGAGTTAAACCAGCGCAGCATTGGAACTTACGCAATCCTATATATGATCAAACTATGCCGCCTCAGAGACATACCTTTCGTATATTTAGGCTACTGGATCGAAGACTCGGAGAAAATGAATTACAAACGTAAATTTAAACCCCTACAAGGTCATATTGACCGTCAATGGAAAGACCTCAGCCTATAGATAAAACGCTAGCCATTGAAATCCATTACAAAGACTTTATTTATAGTCCCAGTTGGGGCATGATACCACCGATTTTGAACTGCCTAGTATTTAGCAAAAAAGGCAGCAAAAACCCAAAAACACGTATTAGCGTGTCATAACAAAGAGAATTAACCCAACTGTGGCAAAAGAAGACCAAATCGAAATGGAAGGCACCGTCATTGACGCACTTCCCAATACTGAATTCAAAGTAGAGCTAGAGAATGGCCATGTTGTGCATGCACACATCTCAGGCAAAATGCGCAAAAACTATATTCGCATACTACGAGGCGACCGCGTAACCGTGGAATTGACGCCTTACGACTTAACAAAAGGCCGAATCACTTACCGTAATCGTACCTAGTTACGCTTATCACAGCTCACTGATACCAGTAGCTGTGAACCGCGTTACCCCCTTGTATTGTGGCGCCTCAAGGACGCAGGCGAAATTATGATCTAAAACACTGGATATTAAAACAGTGTGTTGCTAGACTCATGACATGAACACTCCTGAGCTAAAACCGCTAACTAAGCGGCAACAAGAAATATTCGATTTCGTCCTCGAACAGATGAGCGCCAATGGCGCGCCACCAACTCGCGTCGAAATTGCCGATCACTTTGGGTTTCGATCTCCCAACGCCGCTGAGGATCACTTAAAAGCCTTGGACAAAAAGGGCCACATCGAATTGAAATCCGGCACATCTAGAGGAATCTTTATTCGTGAAGATGCTCGCCCGGGAAATCAGTCACTGTATGAGCAGATTGAACTAACACCAAACGATGGATTAACACCGCCACTGGCCGTAATAGGCGATGTCGCCGCGGGAGCACCGATTTTTGCTACTCAACATGTACAACAGTATGTCAATGTTGACCAGAGCCTGTTTGCGGCATCTGCAGACTTTCTACTAAAGGTTCGCGGTGACAGCATGATAAACGCAGGGATATTTGAGAACGACCTACTCGCGATTAAAAAAGCCGACACCGCTCAGAACAATCAAATTGTGGTCGCACGAATTGATGACGATGTAACGGTAAAACGCTACTTTCGCCAAGGCACCTTAATTTCACTCGTAGCCGAAAATGAAGACTACGACCCCATCGAAGTTAATCTACAGACTCAAAGCTTTGCAATAGAAGGCGTAGTGGTTGGCTTGATTAGACGCAATTTTTGATCAAGCTTTAGACTGATCAATTAGGCGGTAACACGATAAGAATGGATCATCCCGCTGCGGGATTCGTAAATAGTCGTAGTCGAGAGAATGACCGTATTCAAGAGGATAAAAAGGCGGGCTTACGACAAGGTCGCTCAAGCAGGATGCCAGCAACGGAAAAATGCCAAGATAAGTCTGCAGAGAAAAGGCCTACGGTAGATCAATAATTGAATACCGCCACCTATCTACTAGGCGCTCGCGCAAACATCTCTGTCTTAAAGAGCTCACGCTTCCAAAAAACTAGATAAAAGGCTACTGGTTCAGAAAAGCAACTAGTTCAATTTCTTTTTATTAATTGGCTTTGGTGGGAGCGTCATCGAAGTAACGCCCTCTTCCGCTAACTGCTTCAACTCTTCAACACTAGCAGTACCGCGAATATTTTCATCTTCACGCTCGCCCCTGTGTATGCTTAAAGCCTCTTCAGCAAAACGATTTCCAACGTCTTCGAAGTTTTTTTCAATAAACGTATGAACTCGTCCCAGCATGTCCTGCAACTGGGCAAATGCTTCTGCGGTACGGTCACCGGTAGCGACCTGCTGTTGTTGCGGCACCGAGTTACTCTTGCGGCTCAACTTAGGAGCCGCAAGTTTCTTAGTCACTAATTCCGAGTCACAAAATGGGCACAAAATCATGCTGCTAGACTGCTGTGATTCGAAATCACTAGCGTCTTTAAACCAGCCCTCAAAGGTATGGCTGGAGTCACAGATTAAATCGTATATAACCATATTTACTCTCTGTCGAAATTAATCGCGACTGGTTCCGCGGCTTGCACGCTTTCGCTCATTTTCCAGTAGAAAACGCTTACGAATACGAATGCTTTCTGGCGTTACCTCGACCAATTCATCGTCGTCAATAAACTCTAATGCTGACTCTAAGGTGTGCTTAATCGGCGGAACTAAGGCGATCGCATCATCCTTACCAGACGCACGAACGTTAGTTAACTGTTTGCCCTTTAACGGATTAACGGTTAAATCATTCTCACGAGAGTGAATCCCAACAACTTGGCCTTCGTACACCATTTGCGTTGGGCTGATCATCATTTTACCGCGATCTTGCAGATTAAAAATCGCAAAACCAAGTGCTTTACCAGTGCCATTAGAGATCAATACACCGTTCTTACGCTGCCCATAGGCTTTGTTCTTTTTCGGCGCATATTTATCAAAGTTATGATAGATCAATCCAGAACCTGAGGTCAGCGTCATGAAATCAGTTTGAAAACCAATCAGTCCGCGAGACGGGATACTAAAATCGAGCCGAACTCGACCCTTGCCGTCTGGCATCATATTCACCAAATCACCACCACGCTCTTGTAGCGCTTGCATGACCGAGCCTTGATTCTCATCATCAATATCAACCGTCAAACTCTCGAATGGTTCGTAAGTCTCGCCATCAATCTCTTTGTAGATAACTTCAGGGCGCGACACGGCAAGCTCAAAGCCCTCGCGTCGCATGTTTTCAATGAGTACCGACAAATGCAATTCGCCACGACCAGAAACTCTAAATTTCTCTGGATCTTCGGTGTCATCGACACGAAGCGCGACATTATGTAGCAACTCCTTTTGAAGACGATCACGAATTTGACGCGAGGTAAGATACTTGCCTTCTTGACCCGCGTACGGTGATGTATTGACCTGAAAGGTCATGGTTACAGTCGGTTCATCAATGGTTAAAGGTGGTAACGCTACCACTGAATCTCGATCACAAATCGTATCCGAAATGAATAGCTGATCAATACCTGTGATCGCCACAATATCGCCCGCTCGAGCTTCTGGAACTTCAATTCGCTCAAGCCCCTTAAAGCCAAACACTTTACCGATACGTCCGTTCTTAATTTTGCCTTCGACATCAATCACTGAAACCGGAGAGTTTGTACTAACCGACCCCTGTTTAATACGTCCAATACCAATAATGCCCAGATAACTTGAATAATCAAGCTGTGACACCTGCATTTGGAAAGGCATATTTTCTTCAACTGGCGGCGGCGGAACATGGTCAACAATAGCTTGAAACAGTTGATCCATATTGTCGGTTAAAACGTCTGCGTCATCGGTGGCAAAACCGTTAATAGCAGATGCGTAAATAACAGGAAAATCCAACTGCTCATCAGTTGCACCTAACAAATCGAATAGCTCGAATGTTTGGTCTAATACCCAATCAGGACGTGCACCTTCACGGTCGATTTTGTTGATCACAACAATCGGTTTAAGCTTATGCTCGAACGCCTTTTGAGTCACAAACCGAGTCTGTGGCATAGGTCCATCAACCGCATCAACCAATAGAATTACCGAGTCGACCATCGACAGGATTCGTTCTACTTCACCGCCGAAATCAGCATGGCCTGGAGTATCGACAATATTAATTCGATAATCTTTCCAAGTTAAAGCCGTTGGTTTTGCGAGAATAGTAATGCCCCGCTCCTTTTCGATGTCATTACTGTCCATCACTCGCTCAACGATCTCCGCGCGTTCGTCGAACGTGCCGGATTGCTGCAGAAGTTTGTCTACCAAGGTGGTCTTACCATGGTCAACGTGCGCGATAATCGCAATATTGCGTAGTTTCATTAGAAATATAAAAGCTGGTTACCCGAAATCAAAGCGCGATTATAGGGTAAAGCCTAGTAAATGCTAGCGTTTCTGACCAGTTTATTCACCTACTAAGGCTTATCCGATGGTCTTTACTTCAATATCGTCTTTTGGAAAACGAATCGTAAACTGACAATACTCCCTCAGTTGGTTTTGAATTGAAATAAAACCACCAACACTCTTTATCAATAAACGTAACTCTCCTAGGCTTTGATCCGTTTCTGATAATGAGAGCTGTTTGTTGGCGCTGTGGAAATCGGCATGAAAAATTAACTTAATGGCGCTTTCGAGCAACATCGCATCCGCCTCCGCTTGATCGAGCAGTTTCAGCTCTACTGCGCGAGCGACAATTTCATCGCAATCAATACCTTCGCCATCGTCGCGTACAGCAACGATATAATCGCTATCGGTTTCTTTTATCGCAACATGAACAGTCATAAACTCTGGCTTGCCAGACATAACACGCACATCCGGTGGCCTTCCGCCGTGCTGAACACTGTTTCGAACCATTTGCTCAACAATTTGCTCAACAATCATCGAAAGCGGGCTCGGTAATTGCGACGTGTCCGCGCCGGAAATCTTTAACTTCGCATGATGCCCAGTAAAGCTCGACTCTTCACGCACGACGTATTCAAGCAACTCTGAGAAATTTGTCGGTATCAATGGTAGCCCATCGGGTTCCGACAACACCGTAATCTCCTGCTGCCAATGTCGACGTAAACTCACACCAGCATACAACACATAAACAGCCAATCCTCCCGCCAAGATCAAGCCTAAAGCAGATAGCGTCTGCAATAAACGAACCGAACGTGATTGGGCACGTGCAACTTTAGTCGCAAGCAACTCAAGCTTGGATTCGGCGGCTGCCAGCTGCCCCTCGCGTAACAGCACAAGCGTCGCTTGCATATCATAGAGATCTTGACCTAAAAAATCGTTAAGCGGTTGAGCATCAAACCCTAAACCGAGCATTTCCTGTGGGCCACCACGCTCTAATGACTGCAGAATTTCGATCATTCGATTGAGCTGTGCGCCAGCAGCCGACGCAGGCACTCGAGCAGGTAATGACGCAACAGCAGACTTATACTCTGCTCCACGCAAGTTATCTTGCCGGAAGTAACCATGCACAAAGAAATAGCCGACCACGTAAACCACCAGCAGCGAGCTACCAATCAAAAGTCGTCTTAATTTAGAATCGTGTTCCAATGAAAAATATCCTACCCGACCGTTCCCCTCTCAAAACCCCGCTTGCAATTATTGCCACAAACGAACCCAATGTTTATTGCCAATAGCGCACATTGCGAATTTAACCGCAAATACAAATATTAAAATAAATGCAGACTGGCACGACATCTCACTCCCCAGCGAGATAGCCTTAAACTACTGACAACATATGCGGAGTCATCCTGACCCCAAAAACCATAACAGCTCAGTGCGAGCTTCTAGCTAATGAAAATAACTATTGGCTGGAATGAGATCTAAAAAGTCATCCTCACTAAGCGTAACAAAAGTTGAACCAACCCATAGAGGCCGATATTCGGTGAATCCGATCTCCTGAGCAATAACATGGTCGCCATCATTTGCCGAAGTCGAGCACTCATCATTTACTTTGACAATTGGACTAACCACCAGCGCCGATGTAACGTCCGTTGATGTATCTTCAGTCACTAACTCTTCAGTATCATGGAACTTCTTTAAGTTATTTCTTTGCTTCATTATCACCTCATTTTAATAGCTTTTAACACTATCTGCCTAGCCTGTATCGACCAGTAATGCGCTTATATTCGCGCGCGGCAACCAACTTTCAATCAACAGCCGGTCGGCCACTATACAACACAATCCCCAGAAACGGTACCATTTGGCTTGCCAAATCAATCGATCGGGCAAGCCAAAAACGCAACATTCTCAATAACTTCTGCAACATTCCTCACCTCCATAAGCATATAAACATGCTGGTTTAGCCAATAGAAACACAACAATTAGAACAACCTAAATAGCTCGAGTAACCCGCCAATTAGCTAGCCATCCCGCCAATAACCATACGCTTTATCAATGCCCTAGAATGTCTGTAACGGCAGATAAACCTCAACGTAGCTCAAAGCATCGAAAACCGAGCTTTTTTTGTGAACAATCGTTATTTAACAATAACTTAGTTAGAACATCTCACGCTATTCAGGTAAAGTGCACGTTATAAAGCGTTGACTCCGACTGTAAAGGCCGCTGTTTGGGCCGAAGCAATACTTAGGTATTCGAACTGTGCAATAAATCGCGCAACCCAAGAGGAGCGGTCAGAGTCGTAGAAGGATTACTGCAAGTTAGAAGCAGCAACATCTCATGCAAATGGTCGGGAGTGTGAAAATGAATTTTTTCCTAAGAGTAGTATGTACGGTTTCGCTGACTATGCTCAGCATAGTTCCTGCCGAAGCAATGATATGCTCGACGAACCCTAACACCGCCATCCCAGACGGGTCTGGTTCAGCCTCACCAGGCGCAGTAGCATCAGTTACCATTGAGGTACCAGCGGCTTACAGCAATGCGATCACTGATCTGGATTTTTTACTGCAAATCAACCACAGTTATGTGGGCGATATAATAGCAACACTACAAAGCCCTGCCGGCACAACGGTTACGCTAGTCAATCGCCCTGGCGTTCCCGCCTCGACCTTCGGTTGTAGCGGCAATAATATTGATGTAACACTCGACGACGAAGCTGGAAGCTTAGTTGAGAATCAATGCGCAGGAGCCGTACCAACCATTTCTGGAACGCACCGACCGGCCGGCACGTTAAGTAGTTTTGACGGACAAACCCCTGCCGGAACATGGACCCTGCGCGTGACCGATAATGCGGGCCAAGACACCGGCACCATCATACCGTCCGGCGTCTGCCTCGACTTAACAACAGTTCCGGTTGCATTGAGCAGCTTCGAAACAAAAGTTCGCGGGCAGAAACTGATCAGCAAATGGCAAACTTCAAGCGAAGCGTTTAATTTGGGGTTTGATCTTTGGGGCGAGATTGATAATGAATGGGTACAACTCAATTCCCGGCTTATTGCTAGCCAAGAGTTTGATTCGACCGAACCGCAAAACTACCGAAAACGGGTTTCAATAAACGAGTTAGATGGAGAGCTAACCGCCGTCGGCATCTCATCCATTTCAAGTTCAGGCCAAGAAGAGTTTTTTGGGCCTTTCGAGTTGGGCGAGCGATACGGCGAAGAAACGGTGCCACGTAGAATCGACTGGGCGGCGCAACGCGCTCGCTACGATGCGGCGATGTCGAACGCTGGTTACAGTAAAATCAATGGCCGCTGGTTGCGAATTACTAAACAGCGTGCGGCGCGGGCATCAAGACTGAATCAGCGCTTTCCGTCGCTGATGATGGAAGTTACTAAGCCTGGTATTTATCGCGTAAGCTATGAATCACTATTCCAAGCAGGGTTTGACCTAGCCGGCATGCCGGTAAAGCTAATGGCGATACAGCACAATGGCAGACCTGTGCCTAGACTAGTCAACACACCGAATGGACGAGCGCGTTTTGGACCAGACTCCGATGTGGTATTTTACGTCACAGAGCTAGATTCTGAAGCGGCACGTTATAACGACCACAGCCGATATACGCTCGCTCTAGAGCCTGCCAAAGTTCTCGCCGCGCCGGTTATTGCATCATCGAATATCACCGGCGATGACGCTACCCAAACGCATCTTGAAAGCATTCGTATTGGCGAGCCAAACTCCTATTCGTTTATTCTGCCTGGCGACCAACCGTGGTTCGATAGCCCAGTTCAAGCCTATCGCCAGATTGGCACAAAGGTAATCCCCTTTGAACTCCCAGACTACGCAATAATTGACCAAGGCGCAGTTTTCGAGCTCGACTTATTGGGCGGCATCGACTTCCCGCGACGCGACACCAATGGTGACGGCGAGCTAGAGCCCCATCACCACTTTCGTGTATATCTAAATCGTGACGAATTCCCGGCGCCAATTTACGAAGGTTTTGGCAACGGCTTTGACCCGATCGCAGTGAGCTTTTCCAACACAGAACAATTGCGTGCTGGCCACAACACCATCGAGTTTGAACTAATTCCCGATAATGGCCTAAATCTAGACGCGGCTTATTTCATTGGGGCAACCATTCGCTACCACGCCCCCAACACGGCAGGATCCACTGGCCAACACTATCAGTTTAAGCACAACGATAAGCCGGTTAAGATAAGCGGTGTGCCATCACAACAGTTTGCGCTGTTTCGCACCGATGAACACGGTAACTTTGCGAAACTAAAGCCCGGCCAAGATAACGCTGACACAATGACCGTAGAATTGATGAGTTCTGCAGAGCTTCAAACAACCCCATCACTTTGGGTAATGAGTTCCAGTGATTATTTAAGCCCCAGAACTATCTTTCAACCGGAGCCGGTCGACCAAGATGCCTTGAACCTGGCGGATATTGACTATGTTGTCATCGCTGACCCATCACTCATAGGTGACACACTGTCACGCTTTGTTGACGCACAAATTGAAATGGGCAGGCGCACCAAGGTCGTTAGCAGCCACGCTATCTTCAATCGTTATACGAGCGGTCTGCCTGAGCCCAAGGCGATTGCTCAATATTTGAAAGCGCAATCATACATATCGCCTTATCAATACGTGCTGCTGGTCGGCGGCCATACCTACAACTATCGAGGTTACAATACTAACGCGCAGACCCAACCGATGAACCTGATTCCGAGCTTCTATCGAGCCGGTGAAGGCATGGTACGACAGATTCCGACGGCTGTTCCATTTGTAGATTTTGATGCCGATGGCGCTCCAGACCGAGCAATTGGGCGCTGGCCTGTACGGGACTTGGCCCAACTTAATAATGTAGTCACCAAAACTCTTAACTGGCATGCCGAGGGCAGCCATAAGAGTAGCCAGTCAGCCCTATCCATTGCTAGTGCCAAAGAGCAATTCAACCAATTCACTGGCTCCAGCGATCGCGTTATTAACGCACTAGGCAACACTATCAACCCATGGGCCAAAATTTCACGGGTATACATGGATGACATTAATATTGACGACAACGTGCCCGCAGGTAATAAAATCAATGAAGCACGCAACCGATTAGTTGACGCGATTAACCAAGGCACCGCCCTCACGGTGTTTAACGGCCATGGGTCACCTACGTCGTGGGGCAATCAAAGCTTGATGACGTCCAATGTTGCTCAACGGCTAACCAATACCGAAACACCAACCATGATGATTCCGTTAGCCTGCTACACCACCTACTACGAGACACCGTCAGTACAATCATTAGCCGAACTGCTACTCACCGATAGTCCAGCTGGTGCAGTGGCGCTGGTATCACCAGCTCTACTAAGTAGACCTCTCGACAATGAGAATTTTGCCAAGCGATTATTGCAAGAAATGACAAGCAACGGGGAAGACCTCGGTTCCGCTGTGTTAATCACCAAACGCGCAACGCACGCAAATGGTGGTCGACACCAATCGGTAGTCTACAACTGGACAACCCTAGCAGACCCGACACTGAGCTTTGGCTTGCCTAAGGTCAGCTTGCCGCCGGTGGTCGACCAACCCAAAACGCAATAATCAAGCAGCGCGCAATAGCGACTAGGTGGCGATTTCCGCACCTAGTCCGCTAACTCAAACAAATAAATTAGACAACGTCTTAGCAGCGCTAAACGAAATAATGGGTATTAAAACGGGTTTAACGTGTAACCTTGTTGCTGCAATAGTGCGTTGGCGGTCATTGCCGACAACGACATATGCACACCGTCAATAAGAGACTTTTTCTCTACACCTAAATGGCTCGCCGATTGACCGCATAAATAGACCGTCACACCGTTCGCCATGAGCTTAGCGACTAGGTCCGCACTAGCATTTGGTCGTTCAAACTTATCGTTGAACTCACTGTCACGTAAGACGTCAAATGATGCTTTTCCGTGCACCACCAGCGCGACATCAATATTCTCTTTTGGAACCCCTGCTCGCACATGCATATTAATAAAGCGCGCTACACTATTAAATTGACGATTCACGGCGCCCTCTTCCGCGCCTTTCGCCACATCGAACACGACTTTAAAATGTTGCTTCTGAGCATCAGGCAAGCCATCGTCGATGACAACATTCTCCCCATACTCTGAAAACACAGGACCTTTAGAAAATGATTTCTCACTCGCTACCGCGCTATTCAAGCACGTCAATAACAAACAGATAAAGCCTAGATAGCGCATAAACCTAACTCCTAAAAACTCAATATAATTAACAATAAAGTGATGTGATGGGATTCACCGTCAGCTAGCAATTCTCTACTGCTCAACGGTCATTGGGATATCAGGATCAAGTCCAGCCTTTTGCTTACTGGCTCGGACCATAGCACGCACCTCAGCAAGTAAAGCCTGTGCGTCGTAAACAATACCGTCTTTTATGGTCCAGCGCACACCACCAACACGTTCAACTTTTTGGGTCTGCTCATTCAGCTTGGGCACGCCAGTTCCATACAACGACTTAAGGTTATGTAACGGGTTTTCATCAACAATAATCATATCGGCCTTTTTGCCAACATGGATCGTGCCAATGTCTGACTCCTTACCTAGCACTTCTGCGCCCACTTTTGTGGCAGCGCGGATCACTTCTAATGGATGAAATCCCGCTTCTTGTAACAGCTCAAGCTCTTGGATATAGCCAAAACCGTAAAGGCTATAGATGTATCCCGTGTCACTACCCACCACAACTTTACCGCCGCGATTCTTATATTCATTAACAAACTGCATCCAGATCGCGTAGTTGTGCTTCCATGCGACCTCATCTTCAGTAGTCCAATTGAAAAAGAAGGAGCCATGCTTCTCTCGATTGGCTCGATAAAACTCCCACAATGCCGGTGACGTATATTGGTAATGCCATTCTGCGGTATACGCTCGCATTAAGTCACGACTTGCTAAATAGATGGTAAACGTTGGGCTCAAACAAAAATCGCGTTCGAGCAGAGCATCCATTACTTCGTTCCAACGTTCAGTACCAGGGCCTGCCGCTTGCTTCCACAATCTTCCCGCTTGGCCAAAGCGGTCCTGCTCATTGCTATAAATGTAGTCCGACGGATAATTTTGAACAACTTTATCAGTAAACAAAGCTTCAGGTAAGCCATACCAATGCTCCATACAATCTAGACCGCGACTCGATGTATCTAACACATTAGCGTGCACCACATCGAGCTGAGCATGATGCATAGTGGTACCTAAACCGACTTTCTCGGCCTCATCTAAAGCGGCCCATAAAATATCTTCCCGCGCACCTAGAAACTTGATGCCGTCGGCACCAATACGTTTTAGATGTTGGACCCTATTTCGAGCATCTTTCGGAGTTACGATTGGCGCGAATTTTGTATCACCATCGCTGGCTAAACCAAAGAATGGAAACGCGGTGATTCTCGGTGCGGTAATGGCGTTTCTGTTACTCAATTCTTTCAGCGCGAGCAATCGACTCTCGCCACCTGAAGCAAACACCTCTCGTACGCTGGTAATACCATGCCCCATCCACAGTTTAAATATGTAGTCGGCCGACACCGCTTGCTCACTAGACGGCGTGTGAATATGTGAATGTGAGTCGACAAAGCCCGGCATCAGATACTTTCCATGAGCGTCAATTTCACGCACCGTTTTACCCGCTTCGCTCGCCGCTGCGGGGCGGTAATCCGCCTTAATTGGGATGCCTGGAGTACCGACGGTTCTGACCTCTACGATGCGATCGCGCTCAACGACAACGTCAACAGGACCCGTTGCCGGAGCGCCAGTCCCATCGATCAGAAAAGCACCACGTATGATCAGCTGATCATACTGCCCTTCTCCATGTTGGCGTTTCGGAATGTCATCGCTAATACGCGCAAACAAAGCTGCGTCGGTGTCTGCGGCATTGGCCGGTAGAACAATACTGCTTAGGATGAATGTGATTGCAAATAGACTAATAATTTTCATGCGGACAAATTAGCAGATTTCACAAAAGAATGATAAAAAAAGATTCAGTCAGGTGATGCCAAGCCAAGCCAAGCCAATAGTATTTTAAACTCGATGTGCTGAAGAATTTTAACTAGAGGTTTAGCTAGCGTTACCTAAGCTAAATTGTTAATACTCTAACTCTACAATTAATCACTACGATTCCCCACTCTTTCCCGATGCAGCGGGTATCGGTGCAGGATGTGTATAACGTGTCTTGATGTTGACGGTGAACCTCTCATGACCCTCTCCCGATAGATTCTTATCACTGAGTTTTCGCGCAAAACTCGGAGACCATAAATCTACAGGCTTTGCCATCACAACACTCTGATCAACCGACAACATTGGAATCGAAAATGCTTCCGACAGAGCCTGAATCTGTTGCTCCACCTTGGCTGCCCCTTTAGTCGCAGTAACATTAAGCGCTATCGACTTAGGCTGAACTGGGCTTGCCGCCAGCTCCGACAACAACTGCTTAACCGTCAGCATTGAGTCACCTTGCAAGGACTCAACTATTAGCTCACCTTCGCTTGAAACCTCTACATCTAGTACCAAATTTGTAAGACCTAAGTTTAATGCGGCCATTGCTTCACCAACCGAGCGAATTCCCGTTGCATATAACTGCTGCCCTTGCTGTTGAGCCAGCGCCGCATTGTTAATTTGCCAATAATTCCAATTCTGCGGGCTGTCTACATTAACTCGCCCGTGGAGCGTCAACGGTGAACCAGGGATCTGATATGCAGAACTAGTTAAGCTCTTAGTTGGGTCTACCGCAGTCGACTCTATGCCGCTCAAACCTAAAACACTACTGAATAGCAAATCATTGGTCCAAATTTGATCTTTATTATTCTGAATGGCTAGCCATAAATCAGCATGCTTTGTCTTCCATGCCTCATTAGCCCAAACGATCAGCGGAATATTAATCATGTCGTAGGTAAACAATGCCGAATTATGAGTGCGATCGCCGATCACTTCCTCGGAATGATCGGCGACATACAACATCACACTCGGCTGATCATTTTTCTCAAGTCTTGCGATAATTTTCTCTAAGACAAGGTCGGTGTAGCGAATCGATGTGTCATAACAGTTAATCGTGCTAGCTGCCGCCTTCTTAACTTTGAGGATTTGACTAAAGTGCGAAACAGGCAGGCTGCTATTAAAGCCACGAAAATCAGTTGGATAACGCCGACAATATAGTGAATGATTACTATAGAGGTGTAAAAATGTAAGTTGGTCTGGCCGTTCAGTCACTGTTTTATCAAACAACGGTAGAAGGTCCTCATCGAAACGAGCGCTATCTAATCCATAGCCAATTTTATAATTTATGGTATCTAGCCTATCGGCCTCTCTGGCAATCGTGGTTATTTTATTTGACCAACCACCGAGTAAGCGATGATTGGTTAACCAATGAGTTTTAACCGACGCCGCAGATGCATAATTAAATACCGAGGGCGACTCTAGCCAAGACCGCTTATTGTATTGATTTGCCTGCGTCAACATGAGCGCCATCGTAGGATTGGAATGCGTGTGGTTCGAATATGCGTTCTTATAAACGATTAACTCATTATTACTAAACCGCTGCTGCAGATTCGGCGTAGTTGGCTGAACATAGCCATATAACGACATATGCTTTTTGTTAACAGACTCACCAACTACGACTACAGTCGCATTGCCAGCGAATGCAGTATTTTGTTGCGCTAACGATGCCGATACAGTTCGGTTGTCAGCAATACTCTTAAATGCATCTATCTCCGATTTATAAATAATTGCAGATTTCTCAAGCAAGGTATACGTCGGACTATGGTCGATCCTGCCAAGCAAAATTGATATACCGCAAAGGAAAAATGCCAGCAACATAATCAAAAGACCGCCACGTTTACGCTCCCCAGAGGTGATATGCATCATCATTAGGAAAACCGCAAAGACCACGACCAACCCAACTGCAGTGCGCCGGTAGCCAATATACTGTTTCCAGAATTCGACCATTTGAGCATCATAGCTTTGCATCGCTCCATGAATTGCCTCGACCGACATTGCGACATCAAATACCTTGAAGTACGCTATCAAGCCCGCTCCGATTAAAGACACTGCAATATATGCACTCGTGCCGATAAGGCTTAGCGCGACAGCAACAATACGCGACCGACTACCCAGCAACGCAATCAAAAATAGTAAACTAACCATACACATCGCCAGCCCGCTATCAACCGCAAGGCTAGACGGCGTTAGTTTACTTAGTGTCGCATTTGCGGTGCTAAGCAGAATATTAAATCCCAGTCCGAGAACAGCAATATAAGGTGACGAGCGAGTGAGTATTGTAAGCACCAAGATCAGCAGCCACGCGACACAAAAACCAATAAAATAATATGGCAAGTCAACTAGCCGGTAAATTGTCACCTCAGCCCTAGCACACTGGCTAACTTTGTTGCCCATGATTACTGGCGTCAGTAGTTGTCCCTTAGCGATATTGAAGTTAATGGTTTTAACCTCTTGCGACTTCAACGCCAAGGTCGCATTCGCGGTTCCACCACGTATTTGTATCGTTGCCTTATCTAACTCGTCTTTAGAGCATACCCACGGTGGGTACTGCCCCCTTACCGCAAGCTCGTATCGGCCGCTATCTGTGAATATCAATCTTATGTAAGAAGTCGCCGGCGAGCCGCCAGCAAAAAGGAAACTATCGTCAACTTGACGCAGAACGTAATCAGAAATTCGAACACCGCGTGTGTTCACGAAACGAATTTCAGCACCTTGATAGATGCTTTTGCCGCCAACAATCTGCGATACCACTTCACCATTAAACCAATAAAGTAAACCCGCCATAGCCGCTACTACAACCAATAAGTGGAGGCTTGCAGTAAAGTTCAAGCGGTGTTTTTTCATTGCAATGTCGCGCCTCCTATCGAGTGAGCAAACACCAACGTCGTGCTTTTAAGTACATTAAACAAAAAATGGGAAAAATTATACCGAGCACTGAAAGTGATGTAGGCCAAGTACCTACAAGCAGTATGAGTGATCAATTCCTTGAGCCCAAATAGATTACTCACAATTATCTGGCTATCCAGTATAGCAATTCGCCCCAATAAACACATCTATGTAGCGAATATATCCAATTACCCTTCTTCTTGTAATGAACACTTAATTTATGACTGCCTTATAATATGCAACAAACCATGTACCGACTTAGTAAAAAATAGATACTTAAGTCGGCACCTATTATTAAGATCAGAGCACTTGTAGCCGGTCAACTCTCACCGAAACACCTTGACTACAAACAGACAAAGATAAAATTACTCTCTCTGCTTAACGGAAAACAAAAACTCTCATCACCGCTTTCACAAACGTCACCGACTCCATCTTCATCGGTGTCGAGCTGATCAACGTTAGGTATCAGCATACAATTGTCATCCTCATCCAAGATTGAATCATCATCATCATCCACGTCGGTAATGTCACAAATTCCATTTAAGTCCGTATCAACACCATCGTTCTCAGGAAAAAAATCTGGTCTTAAGCCAATACCATCATCGCCAACAGAACAATCATCACATGAGTCAAAATCAGAATCTAGACATACCTTCGGATTCAAAGGGTTCGTATCGCTGCCGTTCAATACCCCGTCGTTATCTTGATCATCATCACAATCATCTTGCCATAAACTCGCTTCCCTGACAGAATAAAGTCATTCAAGGATGAATCAACAAGGATAGTTATGACCTTGCCAAGAAGCACTCTTGTGTCGTTGGCCGACACACCTTATTACCATTGCGTAGCGCGCTGCGTTCGGCGTGCCTATTTATGTGGGGTCGATCGATACTCAGGCATTAGCTATGAACATCGGCGTCAATGGCTCGAAGATAAGTTGCATGAGACCGCGGACGCGTTCGCCATTAAACTGTGTGCCTACGCGGTGATGAGTAATCACTATCACGTGGTACTGCGAGTCCAAGCTGACATTGCAGACGCGTGGTCAGAACGTGAGGTGATCCGTCGTTGGCATTCATTGTTCTCCGGAAGCGTGCTTTCGCAACGCTTTATGAATGGTGATGCGCTTGATCCAGTGCTTTACGAACGTCTGTTGGAAGACGTCGAAACGTGGCGCGCCAGGCTGTGTGATATCTCGTGGTATATGCGCATCGTGAATGAGTTCATCGCGCGTGAGGCGAACAAGGGAGACGACTGCACTGGCCGATTTTGGGAGGGGCGATTCAAGAGCCAGGCGTTGCTGGATGATCGTGCGCTGCTGTCCTGCATGGCGTACGTTGATCTCAACCCGATTCGTGCCAAGATCGCAAAAACGCCTGAAACCTCGAATCACACCAGTATCAAGGCGCGTATTGATTTACTCAACGAGCCGGCTACAACCAAACCTACTCTAGAGGACTTCAC